>CALKYG010000252.1 GCA_938003575.1 uncultured Alphaproteobacteria bacterium | reverse complement strand
ATTATGACGGCTTGTCGGCGATCATCGGTCTCGATCTCGAATATTCCGAAGGCGAACTCACGGAATATCAGTCGATACCGACGGTCTTTTCCTACACGCAGGGGCTTCATTACGATTACGCTGTCGCCGCGGTCTCCGCATCGCCCTTTACAAGCATTTCTTACAGGATAGCGCCGCAATTGACGGCGAGCATCGCGGCGCGACTCGATTTTACGCGCTATAAGTACGACAATCGAACGGCGTCCGGGGTTGTCGGGCGCTTTCTTCGCCCTGACGATCGCACCGATTCATTCACGACGGTCAGCCCGAAAATCTCGCTCGCCTACGACGCCGGCGGCGCCAACTTTCACGTGAGTTATGCGCGCGGCGCCCGGCCGCCGCAGACGACGGATCTTTATCGTTTGCAGATAAATCAGACGATGGATCCGGCGAGTCCGGAAACGATTGACGCATTCGAGCTGGGCGTGAAAGGCGACGTCGGAGTCCTCGCTTTTGAGGCGGCCGGCTATTACATGCGGAAAAAGAATTTTTTCTTTCGCGATGCTGACGGCTTCAATGTCAATGAGGGCCGCACACGGCATGTCGGCGGCGAAGCGGAAATCTCCGCGCCGCTTGCGTTCGGTCTGAGGATCGATGGCAATGTCAGCTACGGCCGTCACTCCTATCGCTTCGCACGTCCGGTGTTAAGCCTTCCGCAGGCGAGCGAGTCGATTGCATTTGGCGGCGACGTCGATACGGCGCCGCGATGGATTGCAGGCCTGCGGGCGCACTGGGCTCCAGAAGGAGCGCCGGCGTCGCTTGAGGCCGAGTGGCTGCATCTCGGCGCCTATTTTATGGATGCCGCGAATTCCACTGTCTATCCTGGGCATGACATTTTCAATCTGCGCGGCGAATGGGCGATTTCCAATCGAGTTTCGACGACATTCGCCGTTCGCAATCTGTTCGATGTTCTGTATGCCGAACGAGGCGACTTTGCGTTTGGAACCGAGCGCTATTTTCCGGGGGAAGGGCGAGTTGCGACATTTGGCCTGAGGATCAAGACATGACTTCTGATAAAGCGGACCGCGTCACACCCCCGGAGTTCGGGGCGCCGACCGCGCCCTGTCATCCTTCCCGCCAGGCCCGCGAACTTCTGGCGCTGCGCCGGTCAACCTCCGCCGACTTGCTGACATCGCCTGGTCCGGACGAGGGCGTGCTCGCCGCCATTCTTGAAATCGCCGCGCGTGTTCCGGACCACAGAAGGCTATACCCGTTCCGGTTCATTATATTCCGCGGCGATGGCCGCGTGCGCGCCGGTGAAATCCTCGCCAATCGTTTCACTGAGATCGAACCGGGCGCGCCATCCGACCGGGCGGAAGCGGAGCGTCGACGCTTTCTGCGCGCGCCCGTCGTGATCTGCGTCGTTTCGCATGCCACACCCGGTCACAAGACGCCGGTGTGGGAGCAAGTGCTCACCTCAGGTGCGGTATGCCTCAACCTCTTGCTCGCGGCGTCCGCATATGGTTTCGCTGGCGCGTGGATTACGGAATGGTATGCCTATGATCCGGCGGTCGTCGCCGCCTTTGGACTGAATACGGATGAAAGAATCGCAGGCTTCGTGTATCTTGGAACCGCCGTCGAAAATCCGCGCGAGAGACAGCGGCCGAACATGTCGGATCTGGTGAGTGAGTTTTGACGGAACTATGAATGCCTGAGCCGGATAGTCGGCAAAAAGACGCCATTGCAACAATGAGAAAACGAGAGAGGGTCAAATGTCCGCCAAATATATGCTAATCGCCGGAACCGCTCTTCTGATCATGGCGTGCGCAAAGAAGGAAGGGTCGACCCCTCAGCAAACTCAGGACAATGCTGCGGCGCAAGTGAGCGTGTCTGAAGCGGCGGAAAAAGCCGAGTCCGCAGCTGAGCCGGGTTTTGACGCATCCGCGGCTCCCACCGGCGTCTATAAGAACGATCCGGGACATTCCTATATCGCATTCTCGTATAATCACATGGGATACTCAAACCCGATCGCTCGCTGGGGATCCTGGACGGCGGACCTCAACTGGAATTCTGAGGACCCGGCGCAGTCCAGCATCGCCGCCTCGATCGACGCGGCTTCAATTGATACAGGCGTCGCCGAGCTTGACGACCATTTGCGGTCGCCGGACTTCTTCGAGGTCGAAAAGTTCCCGACAATATCATTCGCGAGCACGTCGCTCGAAGTCACGGGGTCGGACGCTGCTCGCTTGATTGGCGATCTGACAATCAAGGGCGTGACTAAGCCGGTCGCATTCGATGTGAAAATCAACAAGGCGGCGGACGACGATTTTGCGAAAGCCTACAAGATCGGTTTCTCCGCCAAGGGGATGATCAAGCGCTCGGATTTCGGCGTGGACCTGTACACGCCTATGGTTGGCGATGACATTTCGTTTACAATCGAAGTGGAGTTCATCCAGCCGAAGGATCTGGCAGGACAATAAGCGCCGCACCCGGCATACGATAATCGTCTGTTTCGATTTGCCGCCTGGCTGATCGTGCTGGCGAACAGGCGGAAGATGGTTCGTGCGCTTTGGATTGCGGGGTTGGGACCAAAGGAGGCATGTCGCCGTCTGCGCCGGACGCCCCCCGGCTGCGCCGGCGGTCCTGACAGCGTCATGCGCGATGATGTCTGCGCACGCGATCGCATTCACGTCAGGGCGACTGGGCCGAAATCTGCGCTAAAGCGGGTTCCGTTGACGAGCGCTCGCCGCTAAAATGCCGCATAGTCAGTCAATTAGGCTTGCTGCGAGCGCGACAAGGCGCCGAAGTGCGTGTGATCTGGAAGGTTTTGCAGATGCGTCAGGTATTCGTTGTTCTTTTCGCGGCGCTCGTCGCCCAGCCCGGTCTCGCCCAGGCGCCGACGACAGTGCGTCCGCCGATGACGGAAATGAAGGGCGAGGCGATTACATCGGCTACGCGACAGCCTCCGGCGACAATGGCCGATATCAAGATGTCGTTTGCGCCGATCGTCGAGAGGGCCGCGCCGGCAGTCGTCAACATTTATACGAGCCGTGTCGTCAATCGCACCACGGGCGATCCTTTTTTTGACCGCTTTTTCGGCGTCGGCCCGCAACAGCAGAATTCACTCGGCTCCGGGGTCATTGTCAGCCGCGACGGGGTCATCGTCACCAACAATCACGTCATCGAGGGGATGACCGAGATCAAGGTCGTGCTCTCCGACCGCCGCGAATTCGCCGCGCGCGTGCTGCAGTCGGACCCGCAGTCGGATCTCGCTGTTCTCCGTATCGATGCGGGTGAGCCGCTGCCGTTTCTCGAATTCGCCAATTCCGATGCGGCGGAAGTCGGCGACATCGTGCTAGCGATCGGCAATCCATTTGGCGTTGGTCAGACGGTGACAAGCGGAATTATCTCGGCGCTCGCACGCACGGCTGTCTCAATCAACGATTTCTCGTTCTTCATCCAGACTGACGCCGCCATTAATCCGGGAAATTCCGGCGGCGCGCTCATCGACATCGACGGAAAGGTGCTCGGCGTCAATACGGCGATCTATTCTCGCTCCGGCGGATCCAACGGGATCGGCTTCGCTATCCCCGCGCGGCTGGTGCAGCAGGTAATCGCAACGGCGACCAAGGGCGTTGCGCTGATGCGGCCATGGGTCGGCGCTTCGACCGAGACGGTCACGTCCGATCTCGCCAAGGTTTTGAAACTCGACCGGCCGATCGGCGCGATTGTCGGCGACATCTATCCGCAAGGACCGCTGGCGAAAGCGGGCGTCAAATCCGGCGATGTCGTCATTTCGATAGACGGCCAGCCGGTGTTCGATTCGGAAACGCTGCGCTATCGGGTTGGCGTGCAGAATCCGGGCGACCGGGCGAAGATCGAATACGTGCGGGACGGACAGAAATTGACCGGCGAAATGATTTTCTCGCTTCCACCCGAAACGCCGGCGCGCGACGAGCGGACCTTGACCGGAAATCATCCGCTCAACGGCGTGACAGTCGCTAATCTTTCGCCGCGATTCAATGAGGAAATCGGGCTCAATCCGCTGCTGGCGGGCGTCGTCGTAACGGACGTCTCTCAAGGAAGCTTCGCCTACCGGTCGCGTCTGCGCCGCGGTTTTCGCATTCTTTCGGTAAACGGAGTCAAGGTGAATTCCGCCGCTGAGCTCCAGCGCGAAATTACAAAGCCGATGACCGGATGGACTATCGACATCGATCGCGGCGATCGCATCGTCGCCTGGCGCGTGGGGAGATAGCGCATTCAGCGCGGACCGCGCATGATCGCTGCAGCGGCCTCACTTCAACGTCGCTTCCGGGCCGTATGCGTGCACGGGCGGCGCGTCCCCGAGCGCCTGCGTCACTCTTGAAAAATACGCAACGACAGAGGGAAAATCATCAAGCGCAAAACCGGCGTCTCCAGCCAGATTTCCGTAGGCGTAGATTGAAATATCGGCGATCGTCAGATGGCCTGAGACCAGGAAATCCTGGCCGCCGAGCGCTGAATCCAGCGCGCGAAGCGCTCTATATCCGCCTTCGCGCTTTCCCGGCGCGAGAGCGGCGTTCATATCGAGCCTTCCGGTCAGGGTCCAAAAGCGCAGGCTGCCGATCGTCGGCTCGACATAATATTGTTCGAAAAACATCCATTGAAGAATCTTGGCGCGCGAATAGGGATCTTCCGGCAAATACGGCGTTCCCTCGGCGAGATAGAACAAGATGGCGTTCGACTCCGCTATCGTCCGGCCGTCGTCCAGCTCGAGAACCGGAACCGCTCCGGCCGGATTCTTCGTCAGGAAGGCGTCAGATCGCTGCTTTCCGCTGAAAATAGCCACGGGCTCGATCCTGTATGGTATTGAAAGCAGTTCCAGGAGCGTACGGACCTTCCATCCGTTCTGCGAAGGGAGATAGTCGTGCAGGATCAGCATGGCGGGTTCCTCTGAGGCGGCGATGCGGTATGGCCCGTTTGCGCCTTCAACGCATTCCGATTCTTGCGGGCAATGGCGGTTATGAGCACACTCTTTGAAGCGGCTGGTCTGGACAAGGATGCGCCGCGGCCGCTTGCGGACCGGCTTCGCCCGCAGTCGCTGGACGAGGTTGAAGGACAGGATCACCTGCTCGGCAGAGGCGCGCCATTGCGTCGCATGGCCGATAACAAGCGGCTGTCCTCGATCATCCTCTGGGGGCCGCCCGGCGTCGGAAAGACGACGATCGCCCGGCTTCTTGCGAAAGAAACGACTCTAGAATTCGAGCAGGTTTCGGCCGTGTTTTCCGGGGTCGCCGACCTGCGCAAGGTGTTCGACAAGGCGGCGGAGCGCCGGCGCATGGGGCGCGGCACGCTCCTCTTCGTCGACGAGATTCATCGCTTCAACCGCACGCAACAGGACGGCTTTCTTCCTCATCTTGAAACAGGCCTCATCACGCTCGTCGGCGCAACGACGGAAAATCCTTCATTTGAACTGAACCCGGCGCTCCTGTCGCGGGCGCAGGTGTTCACGCTGAACAGGCTCGGAGCTGCGGCGATAGAAAAGCTGCTGGCGAGGGCCGAAAGCCTTGTAGGCCGGAGTCTTCCGGTGACGGACGATGCAAGAGCGGCTTTGATTGCGATGGCCGATGGAGACGGCCGGTTTGCGCTCGGTCTGGCGGAAGAAATATTCTCGCATGACGCCGCCGTTCCGTTTGATGCGGCAGCTCTTGCCAAGGTCGTTCAGCGCAGGGCGCCTGTCTACGACAAGGGACGGGAGTCCCATTACAACCTCGCAAGCGCACTGCAAAAATCCATCCGCGGTTCCGACGCCGACGCCGCATTGTACTGGGCGGCGCGGATGATCGTCGGCGGCGAGGACCCGCGTTTCGTGTTGCGCCGTCTAATCGTCATTGCGTCGGAGGATATAGGCAACGCCGATCCGCAGGCGCTGCCGCTCGCCATCGCCGCGCGAGACGCCTTTGAGGCGCTTGGTCAGCCGGAGGGCGAAATCGCGATTGGCCAGCTCGTATCCTATCTGGCGACGGCGCCGAAATCGAACCGGTCCTATGTCGCATTTCACAAGGCGAAGACGGCGGCGCGGGAACAAGGGTCTCCGGCGCCGCCGTTGCATGCAATGAATGCGCCGACCGGACTGATGAAAGATCTTGGCTATCACAAGGGCTATGAATACGACCATGATGCGGAAGACGCATTCGCAGGTCTCGACTATTTTCCGCCGGCTATGGAGCGCATCAAGTTTTATGAGCCGCGCGAGACCGGTTTCGAGCGCGAAATATTGAAGCGGCTCGACTATTGGGAGAAGCGCCGCCGTCCGCGTGAGCCGAACAAGGAATGATGCTGGCTGACGCCATCATTGCGAACAAGGCGTGGATAGGCGGCGCGGTTTTCGCCGCGCTATTCATTGCGGAGCGGCTGGCGCCGGCGGCTCTTGCGCCGCGTGGAAAGTCGCGTCTTTTAAGAAACGCCGGGCTATGGCTGCTGTTGACTGCGCTCTCGCCGTCAATAGTCCTTCCTTTGACAAGCCTCGCCGCCGAACACCCGTTATGGAGCCGGCCGCGCCAGTTTGACGGACTGACTCTGCTCGCTGATCTGATCGTTCTGGATTTTTGGGCCTATTGGGTTCACCGCGCTTATCATGAGATAGCGCCAATGCGGCGTCTCCACCGCGTGCACCACCTAGACGAACATCTCGATACGACATCTGCGGTTCGGTTTCACCCGGGCGAGGTTGCGCTTTCAGCCGTTTTGAGGATGGCGCCGATTGCGCTTCTGGCTATCCCGTTTTCACACGTCGTAATTTTCGAGACGGCGCTTCTGGCGGCCTCCTTCTTTCACCATTCCAATGTCCGGCTTCCGCGAACGATCGAAAAGGCGGCGGCGTCGATCATCGTTACGCCGTCAATCCACTGGGTGCATCACCATGCCGTTCCGGCGGATACAAACTCGAACTATGCGGCGATCCTCAGCGTATGGGACCGGGTATTCGGAACACGCAGCCCGACCCGCCGGACTCCGGACATGAAAATCGGCCTTCAAGGCGTTGAAGACAAATCCCTTTCCGGGCTATTGTGCGCCCCGTTCGAGAAAAAAATGGAAGTACGATGAGCGGCACCGGTTTGTGGCTGGCTATCGGCGCCGGCGGCGCTATCGGCGCGATGGCGCGCCACGGCGTCGGTGCGATTTCGCTGCGGCTGCTTGGTCCGAATTTCCCATGGGGCACGCTTTCCGCGAACCTGATCGGGTCGACGGCGATGGGGTTGTTCATCGCGTGGCTGGTCGCGCGCGAGCCCCATTCGCCGGCGCTCCGCGCGTTCATTGCGACGGGCGTTCTCGGCGGGTTCACGACTTTTTCGACTTTCGCGCTTGATGCGGTGACGCTCTATCGCGACAAGTCGCTGACCGTCGCCGGCACCTATGTCGTCGCTTCCGTCGTACTTTCCATCGCTGGGCTTGCTGCGGGTCTGGTCGCCGGGCGCGTGCTGTCATGAGCGGTGTTGAGGCCAGGATCGTTGTCGAGAAGGATGACGGTCTCCGGCTCGACCGGTGGTTCAAGACTTATTATCCCGGGCTGAAGCACGGCGCTCTTGAGAAGCTTCTGCGGACCGGACAAATTCGGGTGAATGGCGGGCGCGTGAAGGCCAATCGCCGCGTAGAGGCGGGCGAGATGATCCGCATTCCGCCTATCGACGAAAAAGCGGCGGCGCCAAAGAGTGAGTTCCGGCTGAAAAAAGAAGACGCGGAATTTCTCCGGAAGCTGACGATTTATGAAGATGACGCAATTCTTGCGCTGAACAAACCCTTCGGGCTGGCTGTTCAGGGCGGCGCAAAAACGACGCGTCATATCGACGGCATGCTTGCCGCTCTTGAGAAGGACGGAGAGCGGCCCCGTCTTGTTCATCGTCTCGATCAGGACACTGGCGGGCTTTTGGTGCTTGCAAAGACGCGGATAGCGGCCGCGAAGCTGGGCAGGTCGTTCGCAGGCCATGATGTCATTAAGACTTATTGGGCGCTGTGCGTGGGAACTCCTGAGATTCGCAAGGGAACGATCCAGTTGCCGATTGCGAAGAAAATGATCCGTGTCGGCGGCAAGGACCAGGAACGCATGGCGCCGGCGGACGAAGAAAACGCCAAGAAGGCGATTACCGACTATATGGTGCTGGACAGCGCAGGGCCGGCGTCTTTCCTCGCCCTAAAACCGGTGACTGGGCGCACACATCAATTGCGCGTCCATTGCGCGGCGATGGGAACCCCTATCGTCGGCGATCGGAAATATGGCGGGAGCGCCGCCGTGATCGAGGGTGCGCCCGAAGGGTTGCAGCTCTTTTGCCGGGAGATGACCTTTCCGCATCCTGACAATAGCAGAGTCATCACGCTGACTGCGCCGTTGACGGGCCGCATGAAAGAAACGTGGGATCTGTTCGGATTCGATGCGGAAGCCGAGGTTGTGTGGCCGAACCTGTCATACAGGAAGTCGAAGAGATGACGGCGAAAGGCGAGGG
The DNA here is from genome assembly GCA_938003575.1 of uncultured Alphaproteobacteria bacterium. Lineage (GTDB taxonomy): Bacteria > Pseudomonadota > Alphaproteobacteria > Caulobacterales > Parvularculaceae > Amphiplicatus. The sequence goes on along the minus strand of CALKYG010000252.1, from coordinate 722 downwards.
CGCCGTTCGCCTGCCGAAGCGGTTCTACAAGACGGCGACGGCGAGCGAGGAGGACGGCGTCCATGTCGTCAGGCTCGACGGAAAAATTGCCAAGACGCGCGGCGGAAAGAGATTGCAGGGCCGCTCCGCCGCTTTGATGTCCGCGATCGCCGAGGAATGGCGCCGGCAGGGCGATCATGTCGATTTCGCCGACATGCCGTTGACGCAATTGGCGATGACCGTCGCCGATCTCGGCGAGATCAGCTCGACGGAATGGCGGAAGGCCGTCATTTCTTTCCTGAAGGCGGATCTCCTTTGTTATCGCGCGGCCGAGCCCGACGCGCTCGTTGAAAGACAGGAAGCTGCTTGGAATCCAATACTCGATTGGGCTTCGCAAGCGCTGGGCGTACGATTGCTGACGGGTTCGGGCGTCGCTTACATCGAACAGCCGGAGGACGCGATCATGACAGCCGCCCGAATTTTGGACCGTTTTGCGCCGGAAACGCTTCTCGTCGCCAAGACGGCGACTGAGGTTTCCGGTTCGGCTGTTATCGCGCTCGCGTTAGTCCGCAACGCATTCCCGCCCGGCTTGCTTTTTGACGCGTCGCGCGTCGACGAGGCGTTTCAAGCCGAGCGATGGGGGCGGGACGCCGAAGCATGCGAAAGAGAGGCGAAGATGCGCCGGGAATTTCTCGCCGCTGCCGATTTCCTGTCTCTCGCTTGATCTCAATCAGGGGACGATC
>CALKYG010000251.1 GCA_938003575.1 uncultured Alphaproteobacteria bacterium | reverse complement strand
GGAAAGCATGATGAAACCGGCGCGCCGCTTATTTCATGGGTGGATGAATTGTCGCCGTCGATGTTGGCGCCTATTATCGCGCATCGGCTGAGACGCGTTTTCCCGGAACTGGATTTCAGCGAACCCATGGCCAGGCTGGAGCGCGCCTCCCGCTTGGTCGAGGCGCCCGGCGGCGCGAAGCGAATTCCCTACTTCTGCTCGGGCTGCCCGCATAACACGTCGACCAGGGTGCCGGCCGGGTCAAAGGCGCTCGCCGGCATCGGCTGCCATTTCATGGCGTCGTGGATGGACCGCGACACATCCTCTCTGATCCAGATGGGCGGAGAAGGGGTCAACTGGGCCGCAAAATCCCTCTTTCTCAAGGGTCGCCCGCACGTTTTTCAAAATCTCGGCGACGGCACCTATTACCATTCCGGATACATGGCGATCCGCCAGGCGGTCGCAGCCGGAACCAACATAACCTACAAGATCCTCTTTAACGATGCGGTCGCCATGACCGGCGGCCAGCCGGTTGACGGAATCCTCACAGTTCCGGCTATCGCCAATCAGCTGAAAGCGGAAGGCGTCGGTAAAATCGTCATTGTTTCCGACAACCCTGCGCGGATCATCGAAAGCGGCGGCGTGCCGAACGATGTCGCGATACGGCATCGCGACGAGCTAGACGAAGTGCAGCGTGAACTGCGCGAGATCAAAGGCGTCACGGCGCTAATCTATGAGCAGACCTGCGCCGCTGAAAAACGCCGCAAGCGCAAGCGCGGTGAATTTCCAGATCCAGCAAAGCGGATATTCATAAACGAACTCGTCTGCGAGGGATGCGGCGACTGCTCGATCCAATCGAATTGCCTGTCGATCATTCCTGTTGAGACGGAATTCGGCCGCAAGAGGAGAATCGATCAATCCTCCTGCAATAAGGATTATTCGTGCGTTAAAGGATTCTGCCCGAGCTTCGTCTCCGTTGAAGGCGGCCGGCTCAAGAGGCCGGAATTGCGACAGATCGATGACGAACTTCACGCCCTTCTGTCCACTCTGCCCCCACCATCCGTTCCCGCGATCGAGCGCGCGTTCGATCTTCTCGTCGCCGGCGTCGGCGGCACCGGCGTCGTAACGATCGGCGCAATCATCACCATGGCGGCCCATCTTGAGGGAAAAGGCGCGAGCGTTCTCGATTTCATGGGTTTTGCGCAGAAAGGCGGCTCCGTCCTTTCCTATGTCCGCCTTGGGGAAACGCCCGGGGCTCTCAACCAGGTGCGTATAGACACCGGCGAAGCGGAGGCGGTCATCGCCTGCGATCTTGTGGTCGCCACTGACGAACGCGCGCTTCGCGTGATGCGCGCGGGACGCACGCGGGCGGTCGCCAATATCGACATCCAGCCGACTGCCGCTTTCATCCGTCAGCGGAATATTGATTTCGACGCGCAGCGCCGTGTCAGAACCATGCGCGACGCCTGCGGCGATGAAAATGTCGCCACTTTGGATGCAGCTGAGATCGCTCTGCGCCTTTTGGGCGATACGGTATTCTCCAACATGCTTCTGGCCGGGTTTGCGTGGCAGAAGGGTCTTGTCCCGATTAGTCTCGAAGCGCTTATGCGCGCCATCGAATTGAACGGCGTCTCCGTTGCGAACAACAAGTCCGCATTCGAGCTTGGCCGCGCCGCCGCCGTTAATGCATCCGCCGTCATGCGCGCCGCCGGCATTTCCGTCAGAACGCCGCCGGAGCAAACGCTCTCCGACTTCGTCGCCAGGCGCCGCGAGTTTCTGTCCGCCTATCAGAACGACGCGTACGCCGCGCAATTTCAGCAATTTGTTGCAGACGTTGAAAAATCCGCCTCACGCGTTTCGGGCGGGGAAAGATTTGCTTACGCCGTTGCGCGCGGCCTCTTCAAGCTCATGGCCTACAAGGACGAATACGAAGTCGCGCGGCTCTATACCGACGGCGCCTTCCGGAAGAAGCTCGCCGCTGAATTTGAAGGCGACTATCGGCTGAAATTCCATATGGCGCCGCCGATATTCAATCGCGAGACCGATGATCAGGGCCGGCCGAAGAAGTCGGTATTCGGGCCGTGGATGTATGGCGCGCTTTCAGTCCTCAAGCATTTCAAATTCCTGCGCGGAACGCCGTTTGATCCGTTTGGCGGCAACGACGAACGCCGCATCGAGCGCAAGCTCGTCGAAGACTACAAGACACGGATCGCCGGGATCGCCGCCGCCTTAACGCCGGAAAATCTCGGTATCGCGGTGGAAATTGCGAGTATTCCTGATGAAATTCGCGGCTATGGCCCGGTCAAACTCGCCGCAATCGAGGAGGCGGAGAGGAGGTATGCTGCGCTGGAAAGATCGTATAAGGAAAGCCGTCCTTTTAAAGCAGCCTGAGAACGAGACCCATGTTCGCTGATCTTTCCCTTTTGCCGCCCGACGCTCTGCTCGGCCTCACCAAGATGTTCAATGAGGATCCGCGATCAAAGAAGATCGACCTCGGCGTAGGCGTGTACCGCACGCCCGACAATCGCACGCCGGTGCTCGCCGCTGTCGCTGAGGCTCAAAAGCGCCTGATCGCACAGGAAACGACCAAGGCGTATTTGCCGGCGGAAGGGGCGCCCGGTTTCGGCGCTGCGATCCGGAATCTTGTCTTCGGCGGCAGCCTTGCGTCCGGACGGGGCGCCGTCGTGCAGACGCCGGGCGGCTGCGGCGCTCTCGGCGTCGGCGCGCTGCTGCTGAAACGCGCCGGCGCATCCGGGGTTACAATCGGCGCGCCGACCTGGGCGAACCACAATCCGTTGATGTCCGCCGCCGGCCTTAAGATTTCGCTGATTCGCTATTACGACGCGGAAACCGGCGGGGTCGATTTCGACGGATTCTACTCAGCAGCCGCAAAGCTCGGGCGGTCGGATGTGCTGCTTCTCCACGGCGGTTGCCACAATCCGACAGGGGCCGATCTCGCCAGGGATGAAATCGACGCAATCGTCGATCTCTCCGTCAAGAACGGTTTTCTGACATTGGTCGATTTCGCCTATCACGGCTTCGCGCACGGACTTGAAGAGGACGCTTATCTCGTCCGCCGCCTCGCGAGCCGCGCGGAGGAGTTCATCGTCACCTATTCCTGCTCAAAGAATTTCGGCCTTTATCGCGAACGAACCGGCGCGCTGATCCTTGTCGGAAAGGACGCGGGCCGCGCCGACGCGATGCGCAGCCACGCCGTCAATATCGCACGGCAGATCTATTCTATGCCGCCCGCGCATGGCGGCATCATTGTCGCCGATATTCTGACGTCGCCCGACCTTGATCGCATGTGGCGTACGGAGCTTGAATCCATGCGACGGGCGGTGGTCGCCAACCGCCGGCTTCTGGTTAAAACCGCTGCTGAACATCAGCTTGACGGAAAGCTGAATTTTATTGAACGCCAGCATGGGATGTTCTCGCTCCTGCCCGTCAACGACGCGCAAGTTCTCGCTCTTCGTGAGAAGCATGGCGTTTACGTCGCCGGCGACGGCCGCGCCAATATGTGCGGCGTCAACGACGGTAATGTGAATCACTTTTGCGAGGCTCTGGCGGACGTGCTCGCCGGTTGACGGATTTTCCCTATTTGCGTGCGCAATCATCCGCTCTCTACGAATGATTTGCGCCTCGATTGAGCGTATTTCTCCCAATTCATGCGGACTGCAGCCGGAAAGGGCCGCTCATTTTCCGTTTCAGAAATGACCGCTTGATTCAACCCGCAGCCGAATCGAAAAGGCGGCGCCGAAGTCCGAACTCAGTGAGCAGATCAGCAATGCCGATCGCTTCACCCATCTCCACACAATGTCAAAGAGCCGAAAGACGCGAATTTGCGCCTTCCCCGTTAAACTGCCGACGTGGGGATTTCCGCCGTCCGTTCAAGCATCTCTTTGATTGTAATTTCGCGCGCGAATTCCCTTCTCAGGCGATCAACTCTTTCAGGCGCGCAAGGTCATCGTGACGCGTCTTTATGTCGGTTCGCGGCGCGGCCATACGCAGATCGCGAAGGATCTCGAGAGACCGCAGAAGGACGGGCAGCGGCGGGCCGCTCGCAGTTACCTGCGCGAGCTTGCCTTGATCTAGCGATGCCGACGGCCCTTCGATGAATCGCGAGACCAGCATGTCGTGATGCTGCGCGGCTGTTTTACCGTGAGCCTCGATAACCTTGACGAAGATTGACGCGTTCTCCTTGAACCACGTCTCGCCCCGAGCGGCAGGCGCCTGTTCCAGAAACACGTCGAGAAAGTTTCGGCGGCGCATGCAATCGCGAAGGGACGCCTGGTCCTCAGGCCGCATGAACAGCATTTTATCGACGAGTATCTGCGAATAATAGGAATCGTTCGCCTGACATAAGCCAGTCAGCATGTCGATTTCATTGATGCCGGAGAAGTCGCCTGCATTGGCGCCGCGATACTCATGCCGTCCAACGCGATAAGGCTTGTAATAGGGCCGGACGCTGAAAAAAAAGCGGTCGATATCGAGATCTTTGAAAAGCGTCTCGTTCCACTTCGCAACATCCTCCAGCGCGTGCAGCGCATCGGTGAAGAGCGTGTGCGCAACTGGGTGCGAAACGCCGAGAGGCACAATGCGCATCAAGGCGTCCGCGGCGCGTTTGTAGGCGAAGATGCCGCGCGTATTATAGTCGAGAAAAAGCTTCTCGTCCTTCAGCCAAGTAAAGCATTTTGGCTGGCCGTTGACCGCGGCGTTATGCGTTGAAAGGTGACTCGTCGCAAAACGCGGCGCGACGCCGATCGAAGCGCCGATATGCATGCCGAGCGCGGAGGCCTCATGAAAAGGAGATTTCTCCTCGCGCGCCGGGTTCGTCAACTCGTGACGGCGCAGCGACGCCAGCCATAGCCCCAGATCGCCAAGCACGTCGAAAGCACGGTCGAACCCCTCGTCGGTGTTGCCTTCATCGCGCAAGGCGATCACGAATCTGCGTCCCTCTTCGCAAATGGCTTTCTTGATTTCATCGCCGACCCCATCGACATTGGCGCGGTCCGCCTGCGCGAAATAGAGCTCTTCAAGCTCAGTGTTGAAATCCGCAAAGCGGCTCCTGATCCAGTTGTCAAATTTCTCGACATTTCGGCTCATCGCCGCACTTCTCCCTTATCGTTCGGCGAGCAATACTCTCGATCCCCGGCGCCGTCCATGCGGCGTCAGAGCTTATCGCGACCCGCCGCTTTCGACCATTATCTCCTTGAACGCCGCGCGAAAGCGCTCAAGGTCGGAAGGCCCGCCGACACTTATTCGCAAGGCGTCCGGGATGCCGTAGGCCGTCAGCGAGCGCACCAGCACGCCTCGGCGGGCGAGCGCCGATTCGACCTCGACGGCGGTCGCCGGCAGGCCCGAACAGAAACGGGCGGTGACAAAATTCGCCGCCGACGGGATCGTCGCCAGACCGAATGACGCAAGAAACGCATCAAGTTCGTCGCGAGCCGTTCTGACATAGTCGATCGATCGAGTGATGAAGTCCCTGTCCATTAACGCGGCGATCGCCGCCGCTTGCCCGGCGCGCGTAGTGTTGAAGGGTGGGCGCACGCGCTCCATCGCGTCAATGACGCCGGGCGCTCCATAGCCCCAGCCTACGCGCAGCGCGGCGAGGCCGAAGATTTTTGAAAATGTCTTCGTGACGAGCACATTGGACGCCGCACGCGCAAGCGCGAACTCCTTCGCGTAGTTGTCGCCGCCAGCGAACTCCGAATAGGCGCCGTCAAGGACAAGCAGGACGTCCTCGCGAAGCGACGCGTGCAGCCGTTCGATTTCGGAGAACGGGATCTCACTGCCCGTCGGGTTGGCCGGGTTTGCAACAAAGACGATCCGGGTTTTCTTGTCGACGGCCGAAATGAGCGCATCGACGTCGACGTGAAAATTCCTCTCCGGCGCATTCGTCATCACACCGCCCGCCGCGGCAACCGCATTCGCCCATGCGGCGAAGCCGTATTCCGGTTGAACAGCGTTGTCGCCAGGAGACAGAAAAGTCTGGCAGGCAAACGCAAACACTTCATCGGAGCCGGCGCCGAAAATCATTCTCCTTGGATCAAGCTGGTAATGCTCGGCCGCCGCTTCGCGCAACGCCGACGCGTTCATGTCCGGATATAAATGCAGCTCACGTGAGGCCTTTAAAAACGCTTCGGCGGCCAAGGGACTGCATCCGAGCGCGTTTTCATTGGCGCTCAGGTTCGCCGGCGATCCGCCGCCCGCTGCAGTCGCTTTTCCGGGCGCATACAAGGGAATATCGAGAATTCCGCGCTTTGGCCGTGGTCCGGTCATGGCTTTCGCCCGTCTGCGCGCGCGCTGAGGACGCTCATCACTTCCCCATATGACGCGCCTCTCGCATGAAGCAGAACGCCAAGATGATAAAGAAGGTCCGCAGCTTCGTTCAGCAACTCGCTTTTGTCGCCCGCAGCGCCTGCGAGCGCGACCTCGACGCCTTCCTCGCCGACTTTCTGTGATATTCGTTTGACGCCGCCCGCGAGAAGTTTCGCGGTCCTGCTGCCTTCAGGCGCCTCCTTTGCGCGGGCCTCGATTGTGCGTTCAAGCGCCGAAAGGCGCCCGACCCCCGGCGCATCCGCGGTCCCGAAACAGCTTGTTGCGCCGAGATGACAGGCAGGGCCCTTCGGCGACACCTCGACGAGCAGCGTATCGCGGTCGCAGTCAGGCGTCACGGAAACTACGGCAAGCCTGTTGCCCGACGTCTCGCCCTTGCGCCAGCGCCGCCCACGCGAACGCGAAAAGAAAGTCGCTTCACCGCTTTCAAGCGTCTCCCGAAGCGCCTCCTTGTCCATCCATGCGAGCATCAACACCTGAAGCGTTCCGGCGTCCTGCACGATCGCAGGGACCAGTCCTCCGCCTTTCGCAAAATCGATTTCACTCTCTGACACCATCATAACCGCACCTCGATCCCCGCCGCACTCACAGCGCGTTTAACGTCGCCGACGCTCGCCTCGCGCCGGTGAAACAGGCCCGCGGCCAGCGCGGCCGAAACATCAGCTTTCTCGAAGACATCGACAAAATGCTGCGGCGCTCCAGCGCCGCCGGAGGCGACAAGCGGAATGGTCAGCCGCGCACGCGCCGCACGCAGCTGCTCTACGTCAAAGCCGTTCCGGACGCCGTCACTATCCATGCAATTGACAACGACCTCCCCGGCGCCCCGCGCCTCGGCCTCCATGATCCAGTCCAGCGTTCGCCTTTCGGTCTGACGGATGGTCCGTTCATCGCCGGCAAACTGGTAGGCGCGCCAAACTCCGTCGATGCTTCGGCTGTCGACGCCGACAACGACGCATTGCGACCCGGCGATGTCTGCCAGCTCCGTGATAAATTCCGGACGCGAGAGCGCCGGCGAATTGATTGATACTTTGTCGGCGCCGTTTTCAAGACATGCGATCGCCTGCTCGATCGACCTGACGCCGCCTGCGACGCAGAGCGGAATGTCCAGGGACCGGGCGATTCGCGCCAGCCATAGGTAATCGATCGTGCGCGCCTCCGCGGATGCGGTGATGTCATAGATGACAAGCTCATCGGCGCCCTCGTCACGATAACGCAACGCGAGATCGAGCGGATCGCCCATGTCCGCATGGTCGGAGAACCGGACGCCCTTGACGACGCGCCCGCCCCTTATGTCGAGACAGGCTATTATGCGCTTAGCGACCAAGAGCGGCCTCCAGCTTGAATTTTCCTTCATAGAGCGCGCGCCCTATGATGACGCCCGCCGCGCCCGCCTTGCGCAATGCGCAAAGATCGCCGAGCGATGAGACGCCGCCGGATGCTTGAATGTCGAGATCCGGGCGCATCCGCCCTGCCACGCGCAACAGATCGAGATTGGGACCGCCGAGCGCGCCGTCGCGCGCGATATCGGTGATGAGCACATGACGAAGCCCGCCATTCGGAAAGGCGGCGAGCGCATCTTTGAGGCTGGCGCCGCTGTCCGTCGTCCAACCGTCGGCGGCAAGCCGGTATCCGCCGCGCTCGTCTCCCCGCACATCGAATGCGCAACAGACCCGTTCCGCGCCGACTTCGTCAATCCAGCGCCGGACCTCAGCGGGATTTCTCGCCGCCGCCGATCCGACCACTGCGCGCTCTACGCCTGCGTCCAGCACGGCAAGCAGATCTTCACGCGTACGCACGCCGCCCCCGCACTGCACGCGGATGGCCGCCGATTGAACAAGTCTTGAAACAAGCAAGGTCTGCCGACGCTCGCCGCTCCTGGCGGCGTCAAGATCGACGATGTGAACCCATTCGGCGCCGGCGTCGGCGAACGCCTGGATCTGTTCGACCGGGTCGCCATATTGCGTCACGTGCGCGAAATCGCCATGCAGCAGACGCACGCAGCGACCGTCGATCAGGTCGATGGCGGGGTAAATCAGCATTTGAAGGCCAGAAAATTCGAGAGAATCCGCGCGCCAACGGCGCCCGATCGTTCCGGATGAAACTGACAGCCCCAGAAATTTTCCCTGGCGACCATCGCCGCGAAACGCGCGCCGTATTCGGCGCTGGCGACCGCGTTATCATTGACTGGCGCGGCGAAGGAATGAACGAAATAGCAATAATCTCCGGATTTCACGCCCTCCGTCAGCGGGTGGCTCCGGGCGACGGCGAGGCGGCTCCACCCCATATGCGGGATCGGGCGGTCGGCGGCGGCGCGCAGTCTCGTCACCTCTCCCGGAATGACGCCGAGACACGCGGCGGCGCCCTCTTCGCTTCGCTCAAAAAGAAGCTGTTGGCCGAGGCAAACGCCGAGCAGCGGCCGCGGAAAATTCAAAATCGCGTCGCGAAGGCCCGCCGCCTCCATTCGGCGCATCGCGAATGCGGCGGCCCCGACTCCCGGAAGAATCACCCGCTCTGCGTCACTGATGACGCGTGCGTCGGCCGTCAGCTGAGCCTTTGCGCCGAGACGCTCAAGCGCAAAGATGATCGACGCCGTATTGCCGACCCCGAGATTGACGACGGCGACGGTCACAGGATTCCTTTCGTCGAGGGAATTGTTGTTCCTTCGATCTGAATGGCCTGCCGCAGGGCGCGGCCGAAAGCCTTGAAACATGCTTCCGTCTTGTGGTGGTCGTTGTCTCCCGTCACGCTGACATGGATCGACGCCCCGAGCGCCTGCGACAGAGACCGGAAAACGTGTTCCGTCATTTCCGTTGGATACTCGCCGAGCAGCGGCGCCTTGAAATCGCCGTTGAAGACGAGAAAGGGCCGCCCGCCGAGATCGATTGACACTTTCGCTTCCGCCTCGTCCATCGGCAAGACAAAGCCGAAGCGGGCAAGTCCGCGCCGGCCGCCAAGCGCTTTCGCAAGCGCCTGACCGAAAGCAATGGCGCAGTCTTCGATCGTATGATGAGCGTCCACTTCAAGATCCCCGTCGCAGGCAACCGTCGCCGAAACGCCCGCATGGCATGCAACCTGCGTCAACATATGATCGAAGAAGCCGACGCCGGTCGAAATCTCGATAACACCCTCCTGGTCGAGATCGACCCATGCGGAGATTTTTGTTTCGAGCGTCTCGCGCCTCGTCTCGCCTATCCGCCTGGAAGGGCCATTGACGCCAAACGCCGATAAGAGGAGAGCGCTTTCGACGGGATCACCCACGCGGATGAGAAAACCGTCATCCTGATCTCTCGCCGCTTCAATCTTCAGCGCCCTGACGTCGGCAAGGAATTTGCGCACATCTCTCGGGATGACCCTGACGAAGGCCCGTTCGCACTCCCGTGCCGCCGCAATTTCCGGCGATGCGGCGAGGAGGCCGGCGAGACGCCTTCGCTCCAACCGGACGCTTTCTATCTTCGATCGGACCACGGCAAAGCGGTGCGGCGCCAACGACGACAGGGCCGCCCTGACAATGATGGCCGGCACGGCGTTCGGTTCAAGAACCGAAGAAAATCGCGCAATCAGGTCAGGTGATGCTATTATGGCGGCGCAGGGCTCATCATCTCCGCCGTAAACGCCCTCAAGACTTCTGATGACGGCGATATCATCAGCGGTCCCAGCAAGGGAAGTTCTGTCCGAATATTCGATCTCACTCTCATCGACGATGGTCAGCCCCGCGCCGACGCCAGCCTCGTCGAAGCGGCGAACAGCGATTCGGGCGCTCGACGTGCGCGTCAGGCCGTATATTGAAGCGAGCTTTTCGAACTCGGCGCCGGCTTCGCCGGCGATTTCCCTGCCGCCCTCGCGCGCCACGAGGCGCATCGCCAGCTCCTTAGCGTGCAATGCGCCGCGAACCGGCAAGATATTTTCCGCTCCGGCATTGTAAATCTCCCCAAGGCGCGCTTTCAGCGCATCCAGCGTCATAACCGCCGCTCCGCGCTGCGCGCATGCGCTTCAAGCCCTTCGAGTCGCGCGAGCCTGGCTGCCGTTGTTGCGAGTGATCGAGCCCCCGACGGCGTCAGGCGCTGCAATGACATGCTTTTCATGAATGAACCAGTCGTGACGCCGGAAAAAACGCGCGCCGCGCCGTCCGTCGGCAAAACATGGCTTGGTCCGCAGAGATAATCGCCGAAAGCTTCCGCGCTCGCCGCGCCGATAAATACGGCTCCTGCATTCTCGATCCGCGCCGCAAGACCTTCGCCGTCCGCCGCATGTAGCGCGAGGTGTTCCGGCGCATAGAGATTCGCGATCTCAGCCGCTTCATGGAGATCCCGCACAATAATGAGCTTAGACTGGTCGAGCGCAGCCTCGGCTACGTCCCGCCGCGGCATCTCGCGTAGCTGTTCGGCGATCGCCCCACGCACGCGCGCGGCGAATTCCCCCGACGGCGTCGCCAGAATAACCTGCGCATTAGCATCGTGCTCGGCTTGCCCCAAAAGATCCGCCGCGACAGTCGAGGCGTCGGCGCCTTGATCGGCAATCACCATCAATTCGCTTGGACCGGCCGGGAGATCGATTGCGGCGGCACCGCGCGCTGCGATCTGACGCTTCGCCTCGGCGACATACGCATTCCCGGGTCCGAAAATCTTAACAGCTTTCGGCAGCAAGGCGCCGAACGCGAGTGCGCCTATCGCTTGCGCCCCGCCGACGAGCCAGATGGCGTCAAGCTGCGACAGGGCGCCCGCCGTAATCATTACAGGATCCGTTTCGCCCCGGCGCGAGGGCGGCGTCACGACGATTCTGTCATTGACGCCCGCCGCTTTCGCCGGGAGCGCGAGCATCAGCAGGGTGGAGAAAAGCGGCGCTGTGCCGCCCGGAACATACAGTCCGCAAGACGGGATGGGGCGAAAGACGCGCCTGCACTGAAGCCCGCACTCGAAGTCAACAACCGAGTCAGCAGGCTTCGTCTCTTCGTGATAGCGCATGATATTTTCGGCCGCGATTTCGATCGCCTCAATATCCTCGCGAGAAAGTTTCGCTCGCGCCGACGCGACGACCCCGGGGTCGAGATCGACGCGCGCGGCCGGAACGCCGTCAAGCAACTGCGACCAGTGATTCACGGCGTCCGCGCCGCGCCTTTCAACATCATCCAGGATCGCCTTGACCGCGCTTACAAGCGTCTCATCGGCGCGCGCCGTCGGGCGCGCGAGGGCTGAACGCCGGCCGTCCGCCGTCAAGTTGTTCCAGATCAGCGTCTTCATCTTTCGCTACATCATCTTTTCGATGGGGAGAACGAGAACGGCGGACGCGCCGGCGGTTTTCAGCCGTTCGAGCGTCTCCCAAAACACGGATTCCTGGCAGACCGCATGCACGGCGACGACATCATCGCGTCCCGCCAAGGGGATGACCGTAGGCGCATCCGCCCCCGGCAAGAGCGCTGATATTTTGTCAAGATGCGCCTTCGGTGCGTTCATCATCACGTATTTTGCGCCGCGCGAAGCGGTCACGCCCCGCATTCTCTCAACGATGCTCTCCGCAATGAGTGCGAGTTCTTGCGCGCACGGACTGCGTGATCGAATTAGGGTCGCCTCGCTTTCAAGGACGGTGTGAAGAGAAACAAGACCGTTCGTTTCAAGCGTCGCTCCGGTTGAAACAAGATCGCAGATTGCATGAGAGAGCTTCAATCGCGGCGCCACTTCTACGGCGCCGCGCATTTTCACGATCGAGCAATCGATGTCGTGGCGCTTCAGGAAGCGTCTAAGAATGGTCGGATAGGACGTCGCAATGCGCTTTCCGGCAAGCGATTGCGGGCCCTCATAGGGAAAATCAGGCGGCGCAGCGATTCGCAGTTCGCAGCGGCCAAAACCAAGCGCCATAACTTCGATCGGGCGCTCGCCCTCACTGCGTTCCTCAAGCACATTCCTGCCGACGATTCCGAAGTCGGCGACGCCGTCGGCCACAAAGGTCGGAATATCGTCGTCGCGCACGCGAAGAAGATCAATCGGCGCGTTCTCAATGCGATAGAAGAGCTCGTTGGCGCCTTTTAAAATTCGAAAGCCGGCCGCCTCGATCAAATCAAGACTCTTGTCGCCGAGCCGGCCGCTCTTCTGGACGGCAATACGCAAGCGCGGCGAGCTCATCGCTTCGCTCCATTAAGACGGTCGAGCGCGCGACGATAACCCTTGTAAGGCATGTCTTTCAGGAAACGCGCGACGCGGGTCACGGTCGCAGTGCTCGACGGCGCCTTTTCCGCGATTTCGCGATAGGAATACTCGCCGGTGTCCAGCATCACCGCGACAAGCCACCGTTCGGATAACGCCCTCATTTCGCCAGGCGTCAGCACGTCGGCGAGAAAGGCCTCAACTTCCTTACGCGTTTTCAACGCCAACAGGGCGTCAATGAGATCGGGCGTTTTCGCGGCGCTTTTGGCGGCGGCTGGCATTGGCAGCTCCTCAGATGTGCCGCCGTGCTACTACGTTAAAACGCCGTATGCAAGCGCCTCCCCTGCGGAGGCGTGAAAAGTGAATAATCGCCCGTAAAATCCGCCTGTTAAACGCCAGGCCTGCGCACAGCCGGCGCCAGCGCGTCGAGATCGGCCGCCGTGTTCACGTTGGCGAAAGCCGAGATCGCCTCCACCCCAAAATCGGCCCGTGCGGCGCCCGCCGCCTCGGCGAGGCCGAACAGCGACAATTTGCCCTCGGCAAGGCACGCCTTCGCAAGAGCGACCAGCGACGGCGAC
>CALKYG010000250.1 GCA_938003575.1 uncultured Alphaproteobacteria bacterium | reverse complement strand
CCCGGCTACACTGCTCGTTACGCATGGACGCTTCGGTCGGATCCCCTCGCGCCTTAACGAAATTCCTTTGATTGAACCGTTGTTTCCGAAGGATATTACGGCCGCCGAGGTCGCTGATGGGACTTGCGGGCGCGCGCGCCGTCGCTTAGCAGATGATCCATGCTGGAGCTTTATGACAGTCTCGCGCGGGCGCCACGCCTCTTCGTTCCGGAAAATCCGAACCGCGTGACGATGTATGTCTGCGGTCCGACCGTATACGACCATGCTCATATCGGCAATTTCCGCTCAGCTGTTGTGTTTGATCTTCTCTTCCGGCTGCTCCGTCGCCGTTACGGTGAAGGGAATGTCGTATACGCCCGCAACGTCACTGATATCGACGACAAGATCATCAGAGCGTCGAAGGAAACGGGGACGCCGATAACAGAAATCACCCGGAAGTACGCCCGCATCTATGACGATGAACTGGCGGAATTCAACTGCCTGCCGCCGACTCTGAAACCGACGGCGACCGCCCACATGGCCGAGATGATCGGGCTCGTCGAACGACTCATCGCCGCCGGCTGCGCTTATGTTTCCAACGGGCACGTGCTGTTTTCAGTTGAAAAATTCGCCGCTTACGGACGCCTTTCCGGCGCCGACGCCGAGGAACGGTTGGCGGGTGCGCGGATTGAACCGGCTCCGTACAAGGAGAACCCTGCCGATTTCGTCCTCTGGAAGCCGTCGAAGGACGACGACCCGAGCTGGGATAGCCCTTGGGGTCCGGGGCGGCCTGGTTGGCATCTCGAATGTTCAGCAATGATTGAAAAGTCGCTAGGAGAAACAATCGACATTCACGGCGGCGGACAGGATCTCAAGTTTCCGCATCATGAAAACGAGATTGCGCAGTCTTCCTGTGCGCATTCGGGCGCTCCGCTTGCGCGCTATTGGCTGCATAACGGCTTTTTGCGCATGGGCGCTGACAAGATGTCAAAGTCTCTCGGCAATATCGTGCTGCCGCGCGACCTTCTGAGACGGCACCATGGAGAAACGCTTCGTTTCGCGCTTCTTTCCGCGCAATACCGCCAGCCGCTCGAATGGACCGACGAGCTCATCGAACAGTCGAAGAAGCAGCTTGACCGATTCTACCGCCTTCTCGCAGAATCACGGCCGGTGGAGAGGGTCGAGGTTCCTGAAAGCGTCATCATTGCGCTCGAAGACGACATGAACACGCCCGAAGCGATCGCCGGCCTGCACGAGTTGAGGGATATCGCGATGCAGCTGGAGGGTGAACCGAGGCGCCGCGCCGCCGCCCGATTGAAGGCCGCGGGTGAGCTCATGGGATTTCTGGGGTGCGATCCCGACTCTTGGTTCAAGTGGACGCCGCCTTCTGAAAACACGAGACTGTCAACGGAAGAGATTGAGGCGATGCTTGCGGCGCGCGCAGCAGCGCGCAAGGCGAAGGACTTCAAAACGTCGGACCGCATCCGCGACGAGCTTGCAGCGCAAGGGATCCTCATTGAGGATGGCCCTGGAGGCGCGACTTGGCGACGGAGATCGCTCTAACAGACCCCGTCTTTGAGCAGGAACGTGCTGAAGCGGCGCATTGTATCGGGGAAGGTGCGGAGGTTAATTGTTGGTGCGGGGAAGGAATCGCAGATGACCGGATTGCCGTCGTTCAACGCGGGATCGCTCGCCTTGAACAGCCCGGGCGTCCGCGCTGCGTACGAAGCGTCGGGCGTCGTCATTCTCAAAGGCTTTGCGAGCGCCGACGAGTGCGCCGCGCTCTAGGCTCGCACCTTTGATCTGATCGACGGGTTCGACGTCGGCGCGCACCGGACCGTATTCTCAACGACAAGCCAGGCGCACGCTGACGACGACTATTTCCTGAACTCCGGCGGAAATATCAGCTTCTTTCTTGAAGAAGAGGCTTTTGACAAAAGCGGCCACATGCGGCGGCCGAAATACGAATCGATCAACAAGATCGGTCATGCCATGCACGATCTTGACCCTGTTTTCTCCGCTTTTTCACGTTCGACGAAAATGCGCGCGGCCGCACGCGCTATCGGACTCGACAACCCGCTGCTTCTTCAGTCTATGGTGATCATGAAGCCGCCCGGCATCGGCGGCGAAGTGACTTGCCATCAAGACTCGACCTTTCTCTTTACTGAGCCTGAAACCTGCGCCGGATTTTGGCTGGCGATCGACCCGGCGACGCTTGAAAACGGCTGCATGGAATTTATTCCGGGCGAGCATGAGAAGCCGCTAAAGCGTCAGTTTCGACGCAAGCCCGGCGGCGGTACGCAGATGGTCGAACTCGACGCTTCTCCCTATCCTGAGGAACGCCGCATCGCAGCGCCGGCCGAAATCGGAGATCTGGTGATATTTTCGGGGCGTGCGCCGCATATGAGCAGAGCCAACAGGTCAAATCGCCCACGGATGGCCTATACGCTGCACATGATTTCAGCGGATGCATACTACCCTGCATGGAACTGGCTGCAGCGGCCCAAGGAAATGCCCTTCAGAGGATTTTAGCCGGCGCCGCCGTCGGAACGACATCTCGGGCGAGGTCGCGCGTTGCGTTAGCCCGCTTTCCTTTTCCTCGCCGAGCGCCAAGCCTCCATCGACTGCGAAATTGCGAAGGTCTCGCGGTACTTCGGCGAGTCGGAGGGACGCGGCGGCTTTTGCGCAGTAAGCGCCATGATTTCGGCGAGTTTATTGTGCGCGGCGCCGGCCTGGCCCGCGCCGATATAGGCGTGAAGCTCGACAAGGCTGTCGGAAAGCGGATCGTCTGCGCGGATGACGAAATAGGGCTCATCCGGACTAAGGTCGTTATAGCAGTCGAATTTTGATGGATTGGCTTTAGAACCGACGAGAGCGATGGACATGAATCGTGCCTTTGGAAAACTTGCAACTTTATATTTGCATGATTCTCGAGAGGAGCCGCCGTCCTCTACGCCCCCGTCGGAAGGAAATATCATTAAAGTTGCGCAGGC
>CALKYG010000249.1 GCA_938003575.1 uncultured Alphaproteobacteria bacterium | reverse complement strand
ACGGCGAAGGCGGCGACCGGTCACCTGATCCGGCAGCACGAGCTTATCGATCGCATCAAGGCCTATGATCCGCAGGTCGACGAACACCTTCTCAACCGCGCCTACGTATTCTCAATGAAAGCGCATGGCGGACAGACGCGGAAATCCGGAGATCCGTATTTCGTTCACCCGCTCGCCGTTGCGGCGATCCTGACCGATCTCAAGGCTGACCCCGCGACCGTCGCGACAGCGCTGCTTCACGACGTCGTTGAAGACACCGATGTCTCCGTTGATGAAATCCGCAAGCGCTTCGGCGCTGAAATCGCGAACCTTGTCGACGGCGTGACGAAACTGTCGCAGATCGAGTTGAAATCCGAAGCGTCGAAGCAGGCTGAGAACTTCAGGAAGCTTGTGGTCGCAATGGCCGACGACGTGCGCGTCCTGCTCGTCAAGCTCGCCGACCGCCTTCACAACATGCGCACGCTCCATTACGTCAACGACCCGGAAAAACGCCGCAAGGTCGCGCTGGAGACGATGGAGATTTACGCTCCGCTCGCCGGCCGCATCGGCGTCCAGCGCTTCCGCGACGAACTTGAAGACATTGCGTTTCAGGAGCTCAGCCCGCAGGCCTATGAGACGATCACCAAACGCCTTGACGATCTTCAGCGGAACGTCGTCGGCAGCGTCGTCCAGCTGGCGCAAACGCTGCGAAAGAATCTTGCGGACGCGAACATCAAGGCGGAAGTGCACAGCCGCGAGAAGCGGCCCTATTCAATCTGGCGCAAGATGGCGACCAAGAATGTTTCTTTCGACGAGCTTGCGGATATTTACGCATTCAGGGTCATCGTCGAAAATGTCGAGGATTGCTACCGCGCGCTCGGAGTCATTCATACGACCTGGCGGATGATCCCCTCGGAGTTTGACGACTATATTTCGGCGTCAAAGCCGAATAATTACCGATCAATTCATACCGCCGTGATCGGTCCGCCGCGGCCGGACGGCGGCCGCCAGCGCATCGAAATCCAGATTCGCACCCGCGAGATGCACGAGACCGCTGAACGCGGCGTCGCGGCCCATTGGCAATACAAGGATCTCGGACCGAAAAGGAGCGCGAAAAAGGGGAGCTCCGTCGAGATTGTCGCGCCCGGCCAGTTCGATCCCTATGAAACGCCGCGCAAGCTGGTTGAGATGTTCCAGCAGGGCGAGGACCCGGAAGAGGCGCTTCGCTACGCCAAGCTCGAACTTTTTCAGGATCAGGTGTTCTGCTTTACGCCGAAGGGCCGCGTCATCGCGCTGCCGAAAGGGGCGACGGCGCTCGATTTCGCCTACGCCGTCCACACCGACGTCGGCGACACTTGCATCGGCGTCAAGATCAATGGCGTGTCGAAGCCGCTGAGAACGCCGCTGAAGAACGGCGATGTCGTTCTCGTTCTGCGCTCGGAGAATGCGACGGTGCCGCCGGAATGGGAGACCATGGCGGTGACCGGCCGCGCCCGCTCGGCGATCCGGCGGCGCGTGAAGAAAATGCAGCATACGGAACACGTCGAACTTGGCCGGGCTATGGCTGAAAACGTCTTTCAGGGCGCCCAGCTCGAGTTGTCGCCGAAGGCGATCACCGCCGCGCTGAAGAAGCTCGGCGAAAAGACGGTCGATGACGTTTTCGCCAAGGTCGGGCGCGGCGACCTCTCCGTCAACGCCCTCGTCGAGGCGGTTTATCCCGGCGTTTCGCACGAAGCGGAGGGCGAAATCCGCGCCGCCGGCATGTACGCGTTCCGCCCGCGCCTTGCGATCGAGGGCTTGCCGCCGCGCGTCACAGTCCTGATGGGACGCTGCTGTTCGCCGATCCCCGGGGAGCGCATCGTCGGGATCAGGGAGGACCAGTCAGTTACCGTTCACGCGATCGATTGCGCGAGGCTGTCGAACGAAGGCTCCCAGCAGGGGCAGTGGATTGATCTGAAGTGGCGGGACAAAGACAACCACATCGCCTATGCGAAGGTCGTCGTCACGGTCAGGAATGAAATCGGCGTGCTGTCGGAAATCGCCGGGATCATCGCGCGATACGGCGTTTCGATCGCCAATATCAGGCTTGAGAACAAATCGCCGGACTTTGTCGAGCTCTTTATCGACATCGTGGTGAAGGATGTGCGCCAACTTGAGCAGATGCTTGCAGGGATCCGCGCATCCGCGCATGTGCTCTCCGCCGAGCGAAATGAAAGGCCGAAGGATGAACACCGCTGACGTGCTGAAGGAATTCGAGGAGGCGGGCGCCCTGACGCGCGGGCATTTCATCCTGTCGTCGGGCCTGCACAGCGACACCTATCTCAACAAGTCGATCGTCTCGATGCATCCCGAGCGGACCGAAAGACTCTGCCGGGCTCTGGCGCAAAAGGTCCGCGCCGAGATCGGCGACGGCGTCGATTATGTCATCTCTCCCGCGATGGGCGCCATCATTTACGGCTATGAGACGGCGCGCTGGCTGAAAGTTCCTTTCATGTTCGTCGAACGCGTCGACGGCGAGTTCAGGCTCCGCCGCGGCTTTTCCGTGCCGAAGGGCGCGAGGGTGCTTGTCGTCGAGGATATCGTGTCGACGGGCCTGTCCGCGCGGGAATGCATCGATGCGGTGAGGAAGGCGGGCGGCGACGTGGTCGCGCTTGCCTGCTTCATCGACAGGTCGGACGGCAAGGCGGATTTCGACACGCGGTTCATTCCGCTCGCGGCGCTGAATGTCGAGGCGTGGCCGGCTGACCGGCTGCCGCCGCATCTTGTAAACGTCCCGGCGGTCAAGCCGGGGAGCAGGGGCGTCAGCCAGTCCGCATGACCGCGAAACATCCCCTGCGCCTCGGCGTCAATATCGACCACGTCGCGACCATCAGGAACGCGCGCGGCGGCGATCATCCCGACCCGGTCAAGGCCGCGGAGCTGGCGATGAGCGCCGGCGCCGACGGCATCACCGCGCATCTGAGAGGCGACCGCCGCCACATTCGCGACGACGACATGCGCCGGCTGAAATCGGAAATACCTTTACCGCTCAATTTCGAAATGGCGGCGACGGCGGAAATGCACACGCTCGTGAGCGAGATTCGTCCGCATGCCTGCTGCATCGTCCCTGAAAACCGCGAGGAGAAGACGACCGAGGGCGGTCTCGATGTTGCGGGGCAGGAAGCCTTCATTGCGCCGTTCGTCAAATCGCTCAGGGACCTCGGCGTGCGGGTGTCGCTGTTCGTCGATCCCGACATCAGGCAGATCGAGGCCGCAAAGCGCGCCGGCGCGCCCGTAATCGAGATTCACACAGGCGCCTATCACGAGGCCTGCTCCTCAACGACGAATTCACGCATCAGCCACGAGCTCGACCTTATCCGCAAGGCGGCGGCTTTCGCCGACCGGATCGGCCTTGAGGTTCACGCCGGACACGGCCTCACCTTTCATAATGTCCAGCCTGTCGCGGCGATCCCCGAGCTGGCCGAACTCAATATCGGGCATTACCTGATTGGCGAAGCGGTGTTCATGGGCCTTGCAGAAAGCGTGAAGGAAATGAAGCGGCTGATGGCGGACGCGCGAACGGGAGGGCTTTATTGATATGCTGACGATCATCGGCAACACCGTCTCGCCGTTTGTCCGGAAGGTTCTCGCAATCCTGACGCTGAAAGGGATCGACTTCGAGATCGATCCGATCGTGCCGTTTTTCGGCGATGACGAATTTGCGAAGATTTCACCGGTGCGGCGCATTCCAGTGCTGATCGACGGCGATACGATCGTCAATGATTCGTCCGTCGTCGCACAATATATCGAAGAGAGATATCCCTATCCTTCCGCGCTGCCGGCGACCGCGGCGGGCCGCGCAAGGGCGCGCTGGCTCGAAGAATACGCCGACACCCGCATGGCGGACGTCTTCATCTGGAAGGCGTTCGGGCGAATGGTGATCGCGCCGGTTTTTTTCGGAACGACGCGCGATCTTGAAGCGCATCAAAAGCTGCTCGACACGGAAGTCGTCGAGATCATGGACTATCTTGAAAGCGTCACGCCTCAGGAAGGATTTCTCTGCGGCGCCTTCGGCCTCGCGGACATTTCGGTCGCCGTGATGTTCCGGAACATGAAATACGCCCGGTGGACGCCGGACGCCGCCCGCTGGCCGAAGACGGCCCGCTGGCTGGCGCGGGCCGAGGCGCATCCCGCCCTGAAAGCGCCGACGGACTGGTCGGACGCGCTTGCGAGAACGCCGCCCGCCGAGCAGCGCGCCAAGCTGAAGGAAAGCGGTCTTCGTGTGACCGAACGGACATTCTTCAGCGACCGGCCGCGCCGAGGGCCGATGACGCAGATCGGATGACGGCATGATCATCGGCATCGGCAACGATCTCATCGACATCACACGCATCGAAAAAACCCTCGAAAGGCATGGGGAGCGCTTCATCAACAGGATTTTCACCGACGTGGAGCAGGCGAAATCCGACCGCCGGGCGGCGCGCGCGGCTTCCTACGCCAAGCGATTCGCGGCCAAGGAAGCCTGCGCCAAGGCGCTCGGGACCGGCCTGTCCCGGGGGGTGTTCTGGAAGGACATGGGCGTCGTCAACCTGCCCGGCGGCAAGCCGACGCTCAAATTGACCGGCGGGGCCTTG
>CALKYG010000248.1 GCA_938003575.1 uncultured Alphaproteobacteria bacterium | reverse complement strand
GCGTCGCCGAAGAGCTGAAATTCGGCAAGGAGAAGGTCACCTCCGGCGCCCAGCAGGATATCGAGCATGCGACCAAGATCGCGCGGGCGATGGTCACGCAATATGGGCTGTCGGAAAAGCTCGGGCCGATCGCTTACGCCGAAGACGAGGGCGAGATCTTCCTCGGCCAGTCGATAGCGCGCACCAAGGCGATCTCAAGCGATACGGCGAAAATCATTGAAGAGGAGATCCGCCGCTTCGTGACGGACGGTTTTGAGCGCGCAAAACAGGTGCTGACGGAGCGGAACGCCGATTGGGAGCGCCTTGCGCAGGCCTTGCTCGAATTCGAAACGCTCACTGGCGACGAGATAAACGCGGTTCTGCGGGGCGAAACAATTGTCCGCAGGGAGCCGACGGACCTCGGCGATACGCCGCCGCCGGCGTCGGTTCCCTCCGCAGGCGCGGCTTCAAAACAAGGTCCGGATACGGGGCTCAATCCGAGCCCTGCGGGCGCCTGACCTTCATCGACGCCCGCGCAGCGCGCTTGACCGGAGCGCCTTGCGCGGGACAGAACCGGGCTGCAGTCTTTCGCCCGTTCGTATGAAGATCGGTTTTCTTTTCAATCACGACGCTGGTCACCAGGCGTTTCATCTCCTGCCGATAATCAACGCTTATGCGTCAATGCGGCCGGAAGACGACGTCAGGGCGTATGTCGGCGGCGATGCGATGCTTGAAGCGGTAAACGCGGGCCTGACGCCTGGACGCGGCCGCGTCGCCTTGGTCGATCTTCCGCTGCCGCCGATCGCAGGCGACCTTCTTCGCGTCGCTGATCTTGCCGCACCGGCGAGCCGGCTCGCCCGGCTGCGTTACAATGTCGAGCTGTTCCGCGATCTCGATGCGCTCGTGGCGCCGGAACGCACGTGTCTGCTTCTCAAGGACATGATCGGTCCAACGCTGAAATTCATTCATTGTCGTCATGGCGCCGGCGATAGGGCGATGGGCTTTCATCCATCGCTGAAAGGTTTTGACCTGCTGCTTTTGCCAGGCGCGAAATTCGTCCGCCGCCTTGAGGATGTAGGGGCCTTGCATCGCGGCAATCAATACGCCTTCATCGGCTACCCGAAGTTCGATGCGGTCTCGCTCCAGGCCCCCCCGAAAAATTTTTTCGGCAATCCCAATCCGACGGTCGTCTACAACCCGCATTTCTCGCCGGAACTTTCCTCTTGGTTCAAAATGGGCGTCGCCGTTCTCGACTGGTTCGCAGCGAACCCCGATCTCAATCTGATCTTCGCGCCGCACGTCATGCTGTTCAAACGGCGCTACCACGTCGAGCTTTCTTCGTTCAGGTTCGAGATCAGGCGGCCTTTGCCGTCCCGCTTCCTCAATCGCCCGAACATACTGATCGACGTCAACTCGACGCGCCTGTTCGATATGAGCTATACGCTTTCCGCCGACCTTTATCTTGGAGATGTCTCAAGCCAGGTGATGGAATTCATCGCTCAGCCGCGGCCTTGCGTATTCCTTAACCCGCACCGGCACAAATGGCAGAACGACGAGGATTTTGCAGCGTGGAATCTCGGGCATGTCGTCGAGAGAGCGGAGGATATCGGGGGCGCGATCAGAGGCGCGCTCGCGAACCGCGGGGAATTCGCCGAGGCGCAACGGGCGCATTTTTCGGATACTTTCAATCTGACGGAAGAGCCGTCAGCGGAGCGCGCCGCGCAGGCGATAGCTCAGTATCTGGAAGATCGAACAACATTCAGGCCCGGAGCGACGCGAGAATGAGAAAGTATCTTCTCCCAGCAACGGCGATCCTGATCCTCACCTCCGCATGTGCCGATTCGACAAGGCCGCCGGCGTCGTCTTGGGCCGCGAACAATCCAGACTGGATCGCTGCTATCGAGCCGTTCAGGGTCTACGACAATATCTATTTCGTCGGCGCACGCGGTCTCTCGAGCTTTCTCATCGTGACGCCGGACGGGCATTTCCTGATTGACGGCGCCCTGCCGGAGAGTGCGTCCATGATCGCAAGAAATATCGGGATGCTTGGATTCGATATTCGCGACGTGAAAATTCTTCTCAACAGTCACGCGCATATTGATCATTCAGGCGGACTTGCTGAACTGAAGAAGCTTTCCGGCGCTGAGATGATCGCCAGCGAGGGCGACAGGTGGGCGCTGGAAACCGGACTTGTTCCCGGCTCGGAAGACGATCCAGATTACGCCGCGCCGCCGGTGAAAGTCGATCGGACGATCAGCGACGGCGGCACGCTGACGCTCGGCGCCGTGACGCTGACCGCCCACCTCACTCCCGGCCATACGCGCGGCTGCACGACATGGACGATGCAGGCCGCCGGCAAGAGCGTGCTCTTCTTTTGCAGCGCGACCGTCGCCGCCAATCGCCTCGTCAATCCGCCGCAATACGAAGGGATTGTTGAAGACTATCGGTCAACTTTTGCAAAGATGCGGACGTGGCGCCCGGACATTTTCCTCGCCAACCATCCCGTCTTTTTCTCAATGGAGGAAAAGCGGGCGCGGCAAGTTGCTGGCGATAAGGATGCGTTTGTCGATCCCGACGGCTTTCCTGCGCTGGCGGCGGGCCTAGAAACGGCGTTTGAACGATCGCTGGCGGAGCAGTCGGCGAAGGCGTCGAAAGGATGAGCGCGCATCTGCCGCTTATCATGGGCGTCATCAATGTGACGCCGGATTCATTTTCCGACGGCGGCGCATGTCTCGATCCGGCGCATGCGATCGAACTTGGGTTAAAGCATGTCGATGATGGGGCGGCCATTCTCGATATCGGCGGAGAGTCGACGCGGCCGGGCG
>CALKYG010000247.1 GCA_938003575.1 uncultured Alphaproteobacteria bacterium | reverse complement strand
CACCAACGGCTGCCTCGTCGTTGCGCGCGTCTGATTTCCCACTCGCTGAAAGGCATTTTCATGAGCGAAGAACACTCATTCCCGTCGGGCTCCCTGATGGCGGGCAAGCGCGGCCTCGTCATGGGCGTCGCCAACAAAAACTCGATCGCCTGGGGGGTGGCGCAGCAGCTCGCCGCTCAGGGGGCCGAACTCGCATTCTCCTATATTCCGGCCATGGAAAGCCGCGTCCGGCCGCTGGGCGATTCCATCGGCGTCAAACTCTATGTCGAAGCCGATGTCATGAGCGATGACGACATGGAGCGGGCGTTCGCCGAAATAAAAACGCAATGGGGCCAGCTTGATTTTCTCGTCCACGCCATCGCGTTCACCGACAAGGAGGCGCTCAAGGGCTCCTTCGTCGAAAATACGACCCGCCAGAATTTCAAGGATACGATGGACGTCTCGGCGTTTTCATTTGTAGATGCAGCGCGCCGCGCCTCCGGAATGATGCCGGCCGGAGGCGCAATGGTGACGCTGACCTATCTCGGCTCGGAAAGAGTCGTCCCCAATTACAATGTGATGGGCGTAGCAAAGGCCGCGCTTGAAGCCTCGATGCGCTATATCGCGCGCGATCTCGGGCCAAACGGAATCCGTGTCAATGCGATCTCGGCGGGACCGATGAAAACGCTTGCCATGGCGGGCATCACCGGCGGACGCCAGCTGATGTCGACGGGCCGCGACTGGTCGCTTCTGAAAGAAGATACGACCATGGAGGGCGTTGCGGGTTGCGCGCTCTACCTTTTGTCCGATCTCGGGAAGTCGTGCACCGGTGAAGTCGTCCATGTGGATGCGGGTTTCCATGTCGTGGCCGTGCCGAGCATGGAAGGGCCGGCGAAAGAGAATTGATCCGCGCACAGGGCGCGCATTCGCCGCGAGATTCCACGAAACCGTCAGCTCCCTGATATATTGCCGTCATCAACGCGCTCTAGCTCCGCATCCGCTGCAAAGCGGATATGCCTATGCGGACGGGTCGCAGACATTTCAGGTTAGAATGGGCAATGGCGGCGTCGGCTGCAATTGCGGCGGCGGTCGGGACCGGCGTGGCCTCGACGACGCTCTCAGAGCGCGCCGCCCGGGAATCGATGTTGCCGACCGGCCGGCCCGTGATCGTGGTCGGACATCGTGGAACCGTAAGGTTTGCACCCGAAAACACAATCGCCGCTTTTGAAAAGGCGATCGAAATGGGCGCGCGCGCGGTAGAAATGGACGTGAGGGCGACGAAAGACGGCGAGTTTGTCATCATGCATGACCCTCTCGTGAATCGGACGACAAACGGAACCGGCCTTGTCTCGCAACTGACACTGGCCGAGATTAAGGAGCTGGATGCCGGTTCCTGGTTCGCGCCGGAGTTTGAAGGCGAGCGTGTGCCGACGCTGCGCGAAGCGCTTCGAGCGGTCAAAGGGCGCGCGGCGGTTGATATCGATTTCAAATCGGGACCTGCAAACTCCGCAGAGCTGATCGCCCGGATACTTGACGAAGAAGGGTTTAACGACGGTTCGCTCGTCACCGTCTTCATTCGTGCATGGAACTATGAGAAAATGAAACCTCTGCCGGCCCGCTACGCTCTTCGCCCGCATTACCGGAACGCGCCGCTCGCGGCTGCGGCAAGCGATGAAGGCGTTCGAATCATGGGTCTGCGCCGTCGCGACTTTTCATTTGTAAAGGCGCGGGCCATCTCGGACGAGGGGCTGATCCTCTTCGCCAATGTGATGGGCCGCGAAGACAATGAACTCGGGTTCGCCGACGCGCTGCGCGCCGGTGCGCGGTTCATCCAGACCGATCGGCCTGAGCTTCTTGTTCCCTACCTTCGGGAACGCGGGCTGCTGGTCGATTGCGCACCCTCTGCGGCGCTTGGATGCATGGCGGACAGCCCCGACGGAGAATTGCGACTCGCCGATACGGACGGTGACGCTGATCGCCGCGACAGATAGAACGAGCGATTACGCCGCGTTGCGCCGGGGGTCAGGCCTTCTTCGCCTGTATCCATGCCCCGACTGTCGCTTCAAGAACCGGCAGGGGCGAGTCTCCGATTGATAGCACCACGTCGTGAAACTCGCGAATGTCAAACCGGTCGCCGAGTTCACGCTCCGCGTGAGCGCGCAACTCCTGCATCTTCAGCATGCCAAGCTTATACGCGCACGCTTGTCCCGGCACGACTGCGTAGCGCTCGATCTCCCGGGTGACGGATTCCCGCGTTTCGCCCGTGACGCCGACCATGTACTCGATCGCCTGCTCGCGCGTCCACTTCTTGTGGTGCAGGCCGGTGTCGACAACGAGCCGCGCTGCGCGGAAAAGCTCCGCTTGCAGACGGCCGAGATCGCCCGCGGGATCGCCTTCATACATGCCCATTTCTTTCGCCAGCGCTTCGGCGTAAAGGCCCCAACCTTCGGCGTATTCGGAATAGCCGAGCATGTTGCGCATCAACGGCATGCCTTTGATCGACCGCTGATAGGCGGCCTGGAAATGATGGCCGGGGACCGCCTCGTGATAGGTCAGCGACTTAAGGGAATGCTTTGGATTGTCTGCGGTGCTCTTGAGATTGATCCAGTAGATCCCTGGCCGCGAACCGTCGAGGGACGGACCGGTGTAATAGCCGCCGGGCGACGAATCCTCTTCATGCTGGGGGATGCGCCGGACCTCCACTTTCGTTTCCGGCAGCCGGCCGAACCAGTCGCCCGATATCGCCAGGATCGCGTCAACCTGCGCGCGCAGGGATGCAAGCAGGGCTTCCCGCCCCTCATCCGTGTTCGGATAAAGATTGTCAGGCTGCGCCGCGAGGATCTCCATGCGGTTCGCGACGCTTCCGCCGCTTAGTCCAATCGACTTCAAGAGCCCGTCCATTTCCGCCGTAATGCGGGCCACTTCCGAGAGGCCAAGATCGTGAACCTCATCCCCTGATTTGAGGCCGGCGCCGTAGGAAGTGAGCGCAAGCTGGTAATACGCCTCTCCCTCTTCGCCGAAGCGCCAGACCCCGGCGTCGTCATTTGTCTGTTCGAGAGCCAGCTCAACCTGCGCCGCCAGCCGTTCATAGGCGGGATAGACTTCGGTCTCCACGAGGCGCGCGGCGCGGGCGGCATAGGCGGCGCGGGCTTCTTCGGAGACGCTGTCGATCCGCGCCATTTTAGCTTCCAGCGTCGCGACAAGCGGATGCGCCGCCGGCGGATGATCAACGAAACCGCGCAGCGAAGAAAGGATGCCTTCAATGGCGAACCGCGGCGGCGCCATCCCGAGGCCGGCGTCCGCAGCGAATGTTTCCCCCGCCCCGTCGAGGGCGCGTCCGATGTCGCCCAGCCGCGCAAGATAGGCCTCGATGTGCTCAGGGCTCGAGATCGGATGTTGCGTCGTCAGCATGCGCGGGATTGCAAGATGCGGCCCAGTCAGCTGCGTCATGAAATAGGGCGTCATCGCCCAGCTGTCGCCGGAATTTGGAAGACCGGAACCGAATGGCGTTGCGCCGCCGAACGCAAACTGGTTCCGCCGCGCGGCGGTTTCATAGGCGTTCTTCAACACGTCGTAAGTGATCGCTGCAGCGCCGTTCAGCGCGGTCCGATCATGCCCCTTGAGCTCTTGAAGGAAATCCTCGTTCATCTGGCGCGCCGCCTGCTGCGCGGCGAAACCATATTCGCCAAGGCGAGAAAGATAAGCTTCGCCGGCTACTTCCTCCGAAACGCCAAGTTCAGTCGCAGCTTCCGGCGCTGAGGAGAGGAATTTCCTCGCGTGACGATCCGCCATCGCCAGAAAGGCTGCAGACGGATCGACCCGCGCCGCACTCGTCCCCGATCCGGCAGGTGCGGCAGTCGAGGCCTCGCCCTTCGTCGGTTCCTTTGCGCACGACAGCGCCGATGCAAGCGCCAGAGACGCCAGCGCCATGCGAAACGCATAGTTGAAGTTCTGCGGCGTCATGCCCCCCTCCGTGCTGTACGGCCGGTGATTCGGCCCGAAACGTCTCCATCCTAGCCCTATTGCCTGTGATGACCGAGGCGCCCTGGCGCTGATTGGCCGGGGCGTTCCAAAAAAGCCCCGCCGGCGCCGCCGGCGGGGCTTCCCAATTTTTCAGTCGCTTAGCGGCTGTTTCTATTCGTCGTCGCCTTTTTTGGGCTTTTCGGCCTGCGGAATTTCCTTGCCGGTGGCCTGATCAACAACCTTCATCGACAGGCGGACCTTACCGCGATCGTCGAAGCCGAGAAGCTTCACATAGACCTCGTCGCCTTCCTTGATGACGTCGGTCGTCTTTTCCGGACGGCCGGACGAGAGCTGCGAGATGTGCACAAGGCCGTCGCGCGCGCCGAAGAAATTGACGAAGGCGCCGAAATCCATCGTCTTGACGACCTTGCCCTTGTAGATTTCGCCGACTTCGGGCTCGGCGACGATCGAATGAATCCACTTATAGGCGGCGTCGATCTTCGCCTTGTCGCTCGATGCGATCTTGATGAGGCCCTCGTCGTTGATATCGACTTTCGCGCCGGTCTTCTCGACGATCTCGCGGATGACCTTGCCGCCCGAACCGATCACTTCGCGGATCTTGTCTTTCGGAATCTGCATCGTCTCGATCCGCGGCGCGAATTCGCCGAGCTCAGACCTGCTGGCGTCAATCGCCTTCGCCATTTCGCCGAGGATGTGCATGCGGCCCTCTTTCGCCTGGCCGAGTGCGACTTTCATGATCTCTTCGGTGATGCCGGCGACCTTGATGTCCATTTGCAGCGACGTGACGCCGTCCCGGGTGCCCGCGACCTTGAAGTCCATGTCTCCCAAATGGTCTTCGTCGCCAAGAATGTCGGACAGGACCGAGAAGCGTTCGCCTTCGAGGATAAGGCCCATCGCGATGCCTGCGACGGGGCGCCTGATCGGAACGCCGGCGTCCATGAGCGCAAGCGACGAACCGCAAACCGTCGCCATCGAGGAAGATCCGTTCGACTCGGTGATCTCCGAGACGAGGCGGATCACATAGGGGAATTCCTCTTGAGGCGGAAGAACCGCGCGCAATGCGCGCCACGCGAGTTTCCCGTGTCCGATTTCACGGCGTCCGGCGCCGCCCATGCGGCCTGTCTCGCCCACGGAATAGGGCGGGAAATTGTAGTGAAGCAGGAACGTTTCCTTATAGGTTCCTTCAAGGCTGTCGATATACTGCTCATCCTCGCCGGTCCCGAGGGTCGCGACGACGAGCGCCTGCGTTTCGCCGCGGGTGAAAAGCGCCGATCCGTGCGTTCTCGGCAGCACGCCGACTTCCGGGACAATGGGGCGAACGGTTCTGGTGTCGCGTCCGTCGATGCGAAGCCCCGTGTCGAGGATTCCGTTGCGGACGATGTCGGCTTCGATCTCCTTGAATAGCGAGCCCAGCGCATTCGAGGTGAGCGCAGCGGGATCTTCTGGATTGACGAAAGCTTCGACCGCCTTCGCTTTCGCCGCCGAGATTTTCTCCTGGCGGACTTGTTTCCGGCGTTCATTATACGCATCGCGCAGATCGTTCTCGACGAGCGCGCGGATCTTCGACGGATAGTCGCCGTAATCGGCCGCCTTGATCTCCCACGGCTCCTTCGCGCAGTCATTCGCGAAATCTATGATGAGGTTGATCACGTCTTTGGCGGCCCGGTGGCCGAACATGACGGCGCCGAGCATCTGCTCTTCAGAAAGCTCCTTGGCTTCAGATTCGACCATCATCACGGCGTCGGCCGTGCCTGCCATCACGAGATCGAGCTTTGTTTCGCCCATTTCATCGATCTGCGGATTCAGGACGTAGTCGCCGTTGATGACGCCGACGCGCGCCGCTCCGATCGGCCCCAGGAACGGAATCCCTGAGATCGTCAGCGCCGCCGATGTCGCAATCATTGCAACAATGTCGGGGTCGTTCTCGAGATCGTGCGAAATGACGGTCGCGATCACCTGGACTTCGTTCTTGAAGCCTTTTGCGAAGAGCGGGCGGATCGGCCGGTCGATGAGGCGCGAGGTCAGCGTCTCTTTTTCCGTCGGCCGGC
>CALKYG010000246.1 GCA_938003575.1 uncultured Alphaproteobacteria bacterium | reverse complement strand
AAAAGAGCCGCCCGAAAAGCGATAAGCGCCGGCTGGCGCGGCATGCGCAAAAGTGTGTGCGGTTTTGCGCGTAAACGCCGCGCCGATTCTATGATTTGATCATCGGCCGCCGATCCTGATCGGCGTCAGATGATCTGGCGGCGCTTATCAGGAAACAATCGCAAATTTGTCCGGTCAGTTCGGCGGTCCGCTCTGGCCGCCAATCCCGCCTGCCGGCAACTGGCCGACAGTGCCGAGAAGCTGCTCCCAGAAGCCAAGGCTCTTGACGCGTGTCGGCGTCGTCTTCGACGCCATTTTTACGTCAACCGCATCGGCGAGATCGATCGTATTGATCTCCTTCACCATTCCCTTGTCGTCAAAATGAAAGGCGACGACTGTTCTTGCGGTCGTGTCCGGGCGGAAAAACGCCCGTGAGGCGTCGAGCGACGAAAGATAATACCAGGCATTGCGGTCGAATGTGCCGATCAGCGACGGCTCGCCATATTTCGCGAGGACGCTGTCCTTGCTGTCGACCCCGACAAGGCCGGTCAGCGCCGTCTCCCCGCGCTCGAGCACATAGCCATGGGCGCTCCGGTTCGATACGCAACCAGTGAGTGCGGCAACCGCCGCAAATAACGCCAAAACCCTTACAAACTTCATTCCTTGATCCCGCGCCGGGGAGCGCTTAGGTCAACGGCCGCAACCTGCCACCGACCCGGACGCCCGCATGATCGCCCCAGTTTTCAAATCGTTATTTAGGAAAGATCCGGTCCGAAGCCAAGCCGAAACGCTTCATGACGCCCTCGCCAGACAGGCGCGGGCGCCGGAATTCTTCCTTGCCGGGGGCGCGCCGGACACGGCGGAGGGGCGTTTTGAGGTCCTCGCCGCCCATATGTTTCTTGCGCTGCGCCGGTTGCGGCGGGAGGCGCCGGCGACCGACAGGCTGATGCGCCTCGTCCAGGAGGTCTTTTTCGAGCGGCTTGATTCGGCCCTCCGGGAGATGGGCGTCGGCGATCTCGTCGTCGGGCGGAAAATCCGCGCGCTTGCGGAAGCGTTTTACGGCCGCAACGCCGCGTATGAGCGCGCGCTTGCCGATGGCGGCGAAAACCTCGCCGGTGCGATCGCGCGCAATATCCTCAATGACAATGACGCGACACGCGGCGAGGCGATTGCGAAATATGTTGCAGCGGCCGCCGCGCATCTCGACAAAGCGCCGGTTGAAGATCTCGCTCGCGCAATCAGCGAGCTTGAACCGATGTCGCGCGCAATCGGCAAGGAAAACATCCATGACAAATGAAGGCCTCCGCACGATTTCCCGCATCGTCAGCATTTCGTCGATCGCCGCCGACAGCGCGCGGTTCATTGTCGAACCTTCCGCCACCGAGCGTGCGGCGATCGCGCAGCGTCTCAAGATTCCAGGGCTCAACAATCTGCGCGGCGAATTCGACCTGAAACCGACACGCGGCGGCGTCGATATCATTTTGGCGCTGTCGGCTGTCGCGCAGCGAACCTGCGTCGCAAGCCTTGAGCCGATGGAAGAGCGCATCAGCGAAATTGTCAGGATGCAGTTTGAC
>CALKYG010000245.1 GCA_938003575.1 uncultured Alphaproteobacteria bacterium | reverse complement strand
ATAGGGGTTGTCTGAATCCTTGAGCGCTCTTGCAGCCTCGACGGCGCGCGCAAGGCTCGCCTCGTCCTGACGATCGGACAGCAGACTGGCGAGATTGTTTGCGACGATGAGGTCTTCCGGCCGGCGCGTCAGTATCGTTTCGTAAATCGCGATCGCGCCGTCATTGTCGCCGACGGCGATCAAGTGATCCGCCTTGAGCAGCTGAAGGCCGTCGCTGTCCGGCGCCGCCGCGAGCGCCTGTTCGATGACGCGGCCGGCCTCTTCGCGCCGGCCCGCAAACACGTTGACGCCGTAGAGCGCTTCATAGGCTTCGGTTCTCAACGGATCGAGCGCGATCGCTTTTTCCAGCGTCGTCACCGCTTCATCGGTGCGCCGTTCGACGCGTTGAAGCTGGGCGAGAAGCACATGCGCCTCATAGAACGCGGGATTCTTGTCGACCGTATCGCGCAGGAACCTTTCAGCATCGTCGTACCTGCCGGCGCTGACATAGGCCTGGATCAAGGTTGCGAGCGGGCGCGCGGACAGCGGGGAGCGATCCTGCTCCTTCGTCAGGATTTCGATCGCGCCGGCGTAGTCCTTGAGGCCGGAATAGGCCGCCGCGAGGATGCGGCCGACGTCTTCATCCTGCGCGTTCGCCGCCCGGAGCGAGTTGGCGGCCTCTTCCGCGCCGCGCCAGTCCTGCTTGTAGAGTCGAAGCCCCGCAAGCATCTTGAGATTCTCCTCCGAGCCGGGGTGGGCGACGACCGACTCTGAAAGAACGCGCTCGGCGCGATCGGCGTCGCCGCGGCGAAGCAGAAACTTGGCGAAAAGATTCGACGGCTGTTCGCCGCGATTGGAGAGCTGAACCGCCTGCACATATTCGCTTTCCGCAAAATTCATGTCGCCCTTCTGCTCGAACGCCGAAGCCATCAGGAGCCGGGCCGCGATCGAATCTGGATGGGAGTTCGTCACAACCCGCAGATCGGCGATCGCTTCGTCAAGCTGACCGTCGGCGACTTTCAGTCCGGCCCGCTTGACCAGCGCGTCCGGATCATCGGCGTCGGCGGCGAGAATCTCGCTGAGAATTTTCTCAGCCTGATCGCGCTTGCCTTCAAGCAGCTTCAGCGCGGCAAGCTCATTTTTCGCGCGGAGCATCTCGGAGACATCAGCGCCCTTCTTGCGCAGAATCACGTGATAGGCGGCGTCCGCGCCGGCGTAATCCTTCTCCTCCCGTAGGAACGCGCCGTACGCGAGCAGCAGATCGACGTCGTTGCCGCTGTCCTCGATCAGCTTCTTGAACGTCTCTTCCGCTTTCGCCTTG
The DNA here is from genome assembly GCA_938003575.1 of uncultured Alphaproteobacteria bacterium. GTDB lineage: Bacteria > Pseudomonadota > Alphaproteobacteria > Caulobacterales > Parvularculaceae > Amphiplicatus. The sequence goes on along the minus strand of CALKYG010000245.1, from coordinate 7,559 downwards.
CCGCCGATCCGGTAGTCGATGCGAACGACGTCGAGTTTCGCCTGCCGGTCCTTCGGGGCGATCCTCGTCACTTCCATCAGCTCCGAGCGGGCGTCTTCCAGCCTGTCCTTGCCGATGAGGGCCGTCGCGTAGAGACGGCGATAGCCGGCGTCATCCGGAAATTCGGCGATCAGTCTCTTGTACGCCTCTACGACGTCGCCCTCGCGGCCGAGCTGCGTCAGGACCTGCACCCTCAGGATATGCAGCACAGCGGCTTTCGGATCGGCCGCAAGCGCCTTGTCCAGAATGGCGAGCGCGCCTTCGTAATCTTCCGATGCGGCCCTTTCGCTGGCGAGCACCGCAACCGCCTCCTGCAGCGTCGGATCGATTGCGAGCGCCGCGTTGGCCAGCTCCACCGCCGCCGACTTGTTCTGCACACGGATCATCACCGCGGCCTTCGCGGCGAGCGCCGCCGCGTTCTTCGGCTCCGCAGCGAGGACGGCGTCGACCTCGTCGAGCGCCCTCGCCGTGTCGTCGCCGAGAAGGTAGAGCTTGGCGAGATCGAGCCTTGCGCTCATGTTGTTCGGGTCGACGCGGATCACGCGCTGCAGAATGCCGAACATCTGTTCGTAATTGGACCGGCGCTCCGCGATTTTTGCCAGGCCGAGCAGCGCCGGCACGTTGTCATCCTGGATCTTGAGCGCGTTCTGGAACTGCACGTTGGCGAGGCCGAGCTTGCCCGCTTCGAGATATTCGGCGCCGCTCTTCATATATCGTTCGAGCTTTTGCTGCGGCGACGAGCAGGCGGAGGACATCATCGCAAGCGCCGCGAGCGCAACGGGGATCGTCAGCCCGCGCCGGCGATCGTTTAATTTTCCCGTCAGCGCCGCCTTCGACTTATCACGCATCTTTTTACTCCCTCCACATGCGTTTCCATTTACGCGCCCGCCGGTCTAGGCTGATTAGACTGCGGCGGCAATTGCGTCGCCTTCGAACGCCTCGACGGCGTCGACGAATTCATAGTTCATGGCGTGAGCCCGGAAGATGCGGCGATGTGCGCTTGATGCGCCGGCGACTGCGATCCTTCCGCCTTTTGCGATCATCGCCTTTTCAAGCATGAGCGCCAATCCGAGGAATGATGCGTCTATCCGGCGAACCGCGCTGAGATCGAGGACGGCGCGCGAATAGCCCGCCGCCGCTCTCAGCGCGTCGCGAACCGCAGCCCGGTTTTCCGCGACGAGATCGCCTTGCAGCGCGACGACGGCCTCGCCGCCGAGGCGCCGAACCTGCGCGCGCGCCGGCGCGGTCGAACCCGATCGACTTCCCGCCTCGAGAGCCGGAGCCAGCCGCGTTGCGAGAATGGACAGGAGCGACCACCCGTCATTCCAGTACCGGCGCCACAGCGCCGGCTCTTCCTTGATCCGCCACGCCCATTCAAGGCCGGCCTTGCGGATCAGCGGCGGGGCGCGACCGATTGAGCCGGCGGAAAAGTCGATAACCGCGCCGAGATGGGCGATGACGGGCGCGGCGAGGCGCGCGCGGTTCAGATCGATCCAGGCTTGCCCCTTGGCCGCGCCAAGCGCCACGAGGACGAAATCGGCGTTCGAGTCATTGATCGCCTCAATGATCCCGGCGGCGCTCATCGACTCAAGGTCGCCATGGCCCGGATTCAACCATCCTGCTGATTCAAGGCCTCTTTTTTCCTTATCGATCGCGGCGGCCGCAGCTTCCGCGGCGCCATCCCGCCCGCCGAAGAAAAAGACGCGAAGGCGGCGGCCGGCGAATCCAGGCCGCCGCCGCAAGGCGTCGAAGACATCCGAACCGGCGCAGCGTTCGCGGACCGGCGCGCCGAGCAGACGAGCGATCGCCACCAAAGGGGCGCCGTCGACGAGACTCAAATCTGCATTGATGAGCTGGCGGCGCGCATCGCCGTCTTTCAGCGCGCGGACGAGGAAATTGACGTTCGGGGTGACAAATGAAAGGCGCACGCCGTCCCGGGCGGCGGTTTCGATGGCCTGAACGGCCTGAGGGCCCGTTGCGATGTCGATCGGGACGCCGAGGACGGACCAGACATCCCGGTCGAAATCGTCGCCGCCAAACGGCCGAACGAGGTCCGCCGCCGCTCCGGCGGAGGTTGCGCGCTGTATTTCATCCGTTTTCTGCGGCGTGACGCTCATCGATACCGTTCCAAGACCGCCCCGGAGCCGATACCGCCCCATTGCGGGACGATTGTCGCACCAAACCCCTAGTGGGCGGTCCCGAAATCAGCAAGCTTCACGCCACCGTCCGGCGCAGCAGGGTCCAATGAAAAGCCGGCCCGATTTTTCTACCTGCTGGTGTGTTTACCTTTTCGTAACATACAAACGTCGAAAAATTTGTCGAAAAAACAAGGTGAAGAGGACTTTAATCCATTGACTAAAGTTGTGACGTGGCGCACGTGTGTACTTGTCCGTCATTGGGTCTGCGCTGCAGGCGCGGCCCGGTGGTCGGGACGGGTGTATTAAACAGTTGGGGGTCGTAAGACCGTGAAAAAGATTGTTCTCGCCGTGGCGGCCGCAGTGACGGCCGGACTGTTAGCAAGTCAGGCGTCGGCCACCACCATCAACTTCGTTCAGGAAGCGGTTTCCGGCGGCGAACGCGGGGTTGCAGACGGCGGCGTCCTGAATTCGTCTGCGCTCGGAGGGCTCAATCTCCAGTTTTCGGCGGGCATCGGCGGCGCCACGCGCGACTACGCCTATTTCAATGCGGATCCCACGACGTTCCGCGGCCTTGGGACCTGCACGCGCCTGAACAGCGCCGGTCAGTGTTCGCCGTCGTATGACGATGTCGTTTCAAGCAATGAATGGGTGCAAGTCGCTTTTCTCGACGGCGCATTTGACGTCAGGCGCCTTTCTTTCAACACAGCCGACGCGAACGGCTTCGTTACGATTACGACAAGCCTCAATTCGGTTCTGTCCGTCGTGACCATGACCTTTGCGACCGCAGCCTCGACGGTTTTCGGCTTGGTCGACTGGATCCGGTTTGAATATGTGGACACCGAATTTACGGACGCCCGCATTTCAGACGTGCGTCTGCCTGGCGCGCTTCCGCTTCTTCTCTCAGGGCTTGTCGGCCTCGGGTTTGCGGCGCGCCGCCGAAAGGCCTGATCCGGCCGGCGACGAAGGACGACAGCGAATTGGCTAACCGGCTCTCCTGCGAGGGCCGGTTTTTTGTGCGGCGGGACAAATTGCAGTCTGGCGACGGCGCCCGTTTTGCAGTTAGAAGAAAAGGCGCGGGCGCCAGGCGGCGATTTCGCGCGCCGCCGGACGCAGTAGGCTCCGTGCGGCCGAGAGGTTTGTTCAATGAACGAAGAATTCTCACTTGAGGACTTCCTGATCGTCCTGCGGCGCAGATTCATCTATTTCCTTGCGCCGATCATCGTGATCATTCCCATCGGCCTCGCCGTTATCATGCTCTTGCCGCCGCTCTACACGGCGCAGGGCAAAATACTTGTCGAGTCGCAGCAGATCTCGCAGGCGCTCGTCCAGTCGACGGTAAGCACTTATATCGACGAACGGCTTCAGACCATTCGCCAGCGGGTTACGACCCGCAACCGTCTTCTCGAGGTCGCCGAAAAGTTCAATCTCTTTCCCCGGGAAATGGGGCTGACCGACGGTGAGAAGGTTCAGCGGATGAAGGCCGCGTTCGCCGTCAACGCAATCAACGCGGGCGGCTCGCGAAACAAGAGGAGCCAGTCGCCGAATACGGTGGCGTTAACCATTTCCTACACAGACGGATCGCCGGACAAGGCGTTTCAGGTCGCCAATGAGCTGATGACGCTGATCCTCAGCGAGGACGTGCGCACCCGGACTGAAGGCGCCGCCAACGCCACGGAATTCTTCGCGCAGGAAACAAAGCGTCTCGGCGACGCGATCGACAAGATCGAGGCCGAAATCGCGGACTTCAAGGCGAAGAATTCAGATGCCCTGCCGCAAGATCTCAACATGCACCAGCAGGCGCTCGTCAACGCCCAGCAGGATCTCACCCGTATCGCCGGCCTGATGACTCAGGTCGAAGATGAGATCAGTTCCGTGCAGACACAGATCGCCACCTATCTCGCCGGCTCCGGCGGCGCGGCGGGCCCAGCCCAGGAAATCCTGAAGCTCAAGACGCAGCTTGCCGCCCTTCGCGCCGACAAGACGGATGCGCACCCGGACGTTATCGCCGTCAAGGAGCAGATCGCCGCCTTTGAACGCCAACTCGCGCCGAGCGGCGCGATCCAGGCGCTCCAGCGCGAGCTGGCGGCCGCGGACCTTGCTTTGAAGCAGGCGCGCAGCGCCACGCCTGTCGACGAAGACCTCGTCAAGCAGCGCCGCGAGGCCGCCAACGCGGTGCGCGAACGACTGAGCGCGCAGATCTCGCGCGAAGCCTCGGCGGGCTCGGCCGACATGATGCTGACCCAGCTTCAGTCGCGGATGGACATGGCGGGAAGCCGCCTCGCCGCGCTCGGCGATGAGTCGGACGCGCTGCGCGCAACCATCGCAACGATGCAGGACCGCATTGCGCGCACGCCCGCGGTCGAACGCGGGCTCGCCTCGATGACCCGGAACCAGCAAAACCTTCTCAACGAATACCAGTCGCTGAAGAACAAGCAGGCGTCAGCGCAGCTTTCGGAAAGCCTTGAGGACAATCAGCAGGCGGAGAAACTGAGCATCCTCGAATCGGCCCAGCGGCCTGACAAGCCGACCAGCCCGAACCGGCTTCAACTGACGGCGTTGCTGATCGCGGCGGCGATGGGCGCGGGCGGCGCCGTCGCCTTCGGCGCGGAGCTGTTCTTCCGCACCCTTCGCGGAAGAACGCATCTCACATCCATCCTCCAGGCGCCGCCGATCGCGGTCATTCCTTACTTCAAGGCGGAAAGCGATCAGCGTTTCAAATTGGCGCCGTTCAACAGGAAAAGAGCCGCCTGAGAAAGGGCGGCGCAATCGGACCCGACACATGGACCGCATCAGAGAAGCAGTGACCAAGGCGCGCCGTCAACGAACGGCGAAGGATGAGCGCTCAGGGGTCTCCTCAGGATTCGGCGACCGCTTCGTCGAACCGGCGCCGAGAGGCGCCGAGACCTTCCAGCAGGTCGCCTGCGATTTCGCGCGCTTCGGCGACCACAGGATCATCTCCAACGAGCAGGATCCCGTCCTCAACGCCTACAAGATCCTGCGCACGCGCATCCTTCAGAAGATGGAAGATCATAACTGGAGGACGCTCGCGGTGGTGTCGCCGGGCGCAGGCGCGGGCAAGTCCGTGACGGCGATCAACCTTTCGATCGCAATCGGCTCCAAATTAGGCTCGCGCGCGACTCTCGTCGATCTCGACTTCTACCGCCCGCGCGTCGCGCAATATCTCGGCATAAAGGAACCGCCCTCTGTGCTCGATTTCTTCGAAGGGACGCGGACGCTCGAGGAAGTGACTGTTAAGCCCGACCTTACCGACGTTCTCGTGCTCGCCAACGAACGCGTGACGAGGCGCGGGGCGGAACTTTTGACCTCGCCCAAGACGGACGAACTGATCGCCCGGACGGTCAATGAATACGGCTCTAGGGTCGTCATTTTCGACATGTCGCCGCTGCTCGGCTGCGACGATACGATTGCGTTCCTGCCGAAAGTCGACTGCGTCCTTCTGGTCGTCGCCAGCGGCCAGAGCCGTGAGCCGGAAATCAGGGAATCGCTCCGCATTCTCGAAAAGGCGAACATCGTCGGCACCGTTCTCAACAAGGCGCCGTCGACGTCGTTGGTCGGCAACCACTATTATTACTGATCCGCGCCGCCCTGTTCAGCAGGAGGGACGTCGAAAATCTGGCCCGGATAAATGAGATCCGGATCGCGAATCTGGTGGGCGTTCGCTTCGTAAATGACCGTATACTGAATGCCGCGGCCGTATGCGCGGCGCGCAATGCGCCACAGGCTGTTTCCAGGCTGGACGATCACCTTGCCGTCGCGAAGTTCGACGTCGCTCGCGCGCGCGCGCTCAAAGGGCAGCTCAATCGCATAGGCGGGGCGGCCGTTTTCGTCGAGCTGGATCACATGCAGCGTATAGACGCCCGGCGGCATCGTCGCCGCCATGCGCCAGCGGCCGTCGCCGCCGGCGGTCGTCTGGCCGACAAATTGTCCGTTGGCGAACAGCTGCACGACGCGGCCGGCTTCGGCGCGGCCCGCGAAGATGACCGCGCCCTGATCGTCGTAATCGATCGTTTCGAGCGAAAGCGGTCCCATGCCGACGCCGTCGTCGCGCGGCTCCTGAAGGACTTCCGTCGCGCCGCCCGGCGTCGTTCGGAGGACGAGCGGCCGGTCGCCCTCACGCTGCGGCACATAGATAATGATCGTCTCATCGGACCTGATGACGACGCCGTCTGTCGTCGTCATCTCAAGCGATAATTCGACGGAACCCGCTTCAAGCGGCGTCTCCGTTGAAATGACCCAGGAGCCGTCCGCCTCCGCCGTCGCTTCCGCGAGCGGAGTCTCATTTGCGTATATGACGATCTTGGCGCCCGGCTGCGCGCGACCGGCGATAACGGCGTAACCCGTTCGGTCGACGCGCACGATGTCAAAACTCGGCAGCGACGGCGCCGGCGCTTCGCCGGCGTTGGGCGCAGGCGCGCTCGGCGCCGTTTCTGTCTGCGGCGCCGTCTCGATCAGTTTGAACCGCTCGGCGGCCTTCCAGGCGATAAAGCCGAGAACGACCAGCAGGATGAAGATGATGATGACGCGCACGGAACCCCTCTTGGCGAAGCCGCCTTGACTGCCCGTCTTAACTTTACCAATAGGGGTCCGGGGCTACAATGCCGCGACGACAGAAGAAGAAGACAAGTCCATGAAATCATTGTGTGTTTATTGCGGCTCGCGGGCGGGCGACGACCCCTCCTTCGCTGAAGCCGCCGCTTTTATCGGCAAGGAAGCCGCCCGGCGCGACTGGCGCATTGTCTATGGCGGCGGCAAGCTTGGCCTGATGGGGACGACCGCGGGCGCGGCGCGCGACGCCGGCGGCAAGGTGTTCGGCATCATCCCTGACTTCCTGGTCGACCTGGAAGGCGTCCTGCCCGGCGTCGACCACGTGATCGTCAAGACGATGCACGAACGCAAAATGCGCATGTTCGAAGAGTCGGACGCGATCCTGACATTGCCCGGCGGCATCGGCACGCTTGAGGAAGTCATCGAGACGCTGTCATGGGCGCGCCTCGCCCTGCACAGAAAGCCGATCGTCATTCTCAATATGGGCGGTTTCTGGACTCCGCTCAAAGTGCTGTTTGAGCACATTGTCGAGCGCGGCTTTGCAGCGCCCGAACTTCTCGGAGACATGATTTATGTGGATCGCGCCGAAGATGTCTTCCCGATGCTCGCGAAAAAGACGCTCGAGGAAGTGATCTAGGCCCAGCCGAGGTCCCGCAAGGCCCAGCTGGAATTCCAGACTTTCGTCATGTGCCGGATTTTTCCGCCGTCGAATTCCATAACGTAGACGTAGTCCGACTTCGTCGACTTTCCGGTCGGCGGGAGAGGACCGCCGTCGCCCTTATGCGTTCCATGAAAAACGGCATAGGCCGCAACGTT
>CALKYG010000244.1 GCA_938003575.1 uncultured Alphaproteobacteria bacterium | reverse complement strand
CACCGGCGAAATCGTCGCACGCGGCGGGTCCGGCGGGCTCGACTTCAAGGCGATGGCCGATTACGCGCGGGATATCGGCGGCAAGAACCTCCGTATGATGACGTTCCATCAGCGCGCCGCGATTGTAAAGTCGCTGGCGCAAGCGGTCATGGACAGGAAGGAGGAGCTTTATCAGCTCAACTTGCACACGGGCGCGACGCGCAAGGACGGGTGGATCGATATCGAAGGCGGCGCCGGAACCTTCTTCTCCATGGCGTCGAAGGCTAAACGCGAATTGCCCGACGGTCACCTTCTGGCGGACGGTCCTGTCGAGCAGATCAGCCGCGAAGGCACATTCCTCGCGCAACACGTCTATACGCCGCTGAAGGGCCTCGCTCTTCACATCAACGCCTTCAATTTCCCTGTCTGGGGAATGATGGAGAAATTGTCCGTGTCGCTGATCGCGGGCGTTCCCGCCATCGTCAAGCCGGCGACCGCCACCGCCTATCTCGCCGAAGCGGCCTTTCGCGTGATGCAGGAAACGGGGCTGCTGCCTGACGGCGCCGCGCAGCTGATCATAGGACCGACCGGCGATCTCTTCGATCACCTCGGCGGTCAGGATGTCGTATCGTTCACGGGCTCGGCGGCGACGGCGGCCAAACTGAAGAGCCATCCTGCGGTCATCCGGGAAAGCGTGCGCTTTGTGTCGGAGCAGGACTCTCTGAACGCCTCGATGCTCGGGCCGGACGCAACGGCGGATAGCCCGGAATTCGCGTTGTTCGTCAAGGAAGTCGCCCGCGAGATGACGGTGAAGGCGGGCCAGAAATGCACGGCCATCCGTCGCGCACTGGCGCCGCAGGCGATGATGGACGCCGCTGCGACGGCGATCGCGGATGCGCTGGCCAAGACGACCATCGGCGACCCGGCCGACGACTCCGTCCGCATGGGCGCGCTCGTCTCTCTGTCCCAGCGTGAGGACGTGCGAGCAAAAGTCGCCGCGTTGATGTCCGAAGCGACGGTCGTTTACGGCGACGCGCCGGCGTCCGATCCGATTGGCGCCTCAGCCGTCAAGGGCGCGTTTGTTTCGCCGATCCTGCTGCGATGCGACGACCCTTGGCGGGCACGCGCCGTGCACGAGGTTGAAGCCTTCGGCCCGGTCTCGACGCTGATGCCCTATAAGTCGCTTGATGACGCGATTGACCTTTGCAACCGCGGCGGCGGGTCGCTCGTCATGTCGCTTTTCACCCACGATCCGGAAATCGCGCGCGAAGTCGTCCTGGGCGCCGGATCCTTCCACGGCCGCATCATCGTCATCAACCGCGACTGCGCGAAGGAATCGACAGGACACGGATCGCCGCTGCCCGTACTGGTCCACGGCGGTCCGGGGCGCGCCGGCGGCGGAGAGGAAATGGGCGGCATGCGCGGCGTGCGCCATTACATGCAACGCACCGCCATTCAGGGCTCGCCGGAAACCCTGCGCGCGGTCACCGGCGCATGGGTGGCCGGCGCCGCGACGGAATCAGGGCCGCCGCACCCGTTCCGCTATCGCTTCTCCGATCTTGAAATCGGCAAGACGATCGAAACGCCCGCGCGCACGATTTCGATGGACGACATCGAGCATTTCGCGCGCTTCACCGGCGACACGTTTTACGCGCACATGGACGAAGCGGCCGCCAAGGCGAACCCGTTTTTTCCGGGCAGGGTCGCGCACGGATACCTCATTCTTTCCTTCGCGGCGGGATTATTCGTCGATCCGGCGCCGGGACCCGTTCTGGCCAATTACGGCCTCGATGAACTGCGCTTCCTGACGCCGGTTTCTGCGGGCGATTCGATCAAGGTTCGCCTCACCGCGAAAGCCAAGAAAAAGCGTAACGACGACTATGGCGAGGTGAGATGGGACGTGCTCGTCACCAACCAGAGGGGCGAGTCAGTCGCGACATATGAGCTGCTCACCATGAACGCGATCTAGACATATGGCTCGCCGCCAAGCCGCCGATTATGAGGAGAAGCGCGACGCGATCGTCGACGAGGCGGCCCGTCTCTTCGCGGCGAAAGGATTCGCGGGCGCTTCTCTCGCCGATCTCGCCTATGCCTGCGACATGTCGAAGTCGCTCTTCTATCATTATTATCCTTCGAAGGAATCGGCGCTCTATGCGGTCATGAAGGGCCACATGGACGATCTTCTGACGGCGATCGCAGACGGCGTCGCAATGACAGCGACTGACGACCTGCGCTCTTTCGCCCGCCGCCTGTTGCGTCTCTATGCCGGCGGCGCCGATAAGCAGAAGGTGCTGCTTTACGAACTCGGCAATCTGCCTAAGGCGGAGCGGGATGATATTGTCGCCAAGGAGCGGCGGCTGATCGCCTATGTGGAAAGCCTGATCGCAAAGGCCCAACCCAATGCGCCGGGAGCGCGCCTTAAGGCGCAAGCCATGCTGTTCTTCGGCATGGTGAACTGGACGCACACATGGCTGAAGCCGGGCGGGCCCGTAAGCCGCGACGAAGTCGCCGATATGGCGGCGAAAATGGCGCTAACCGAAATCTGATGCGCTGCGCGCCTCAGTTTACCGGCGGCTGCAATCGGGCGACAAGGTGCGGGGTCTCGTCTTAGGGAGGGCGCGCCATGAGATTGCACACCATCAGAATTCTCGCCGCGGTATCAGGGCTTGTTGTCGCCGCATGCGGCGCGCCGACGGCGCCCAAACCCGACGACGCCGTCTTTAAGGCCCTCGACCAAACGCAGATTGCGTCGGGAGTGGACGCCGCAGCGATCGTCAACGCGAATGAGACGCCAGGCGAATGGCTCACCCATGGCCGCACTTATTCCGAACAGCGCTTCTCGCCCCTCGACAGGATCACCAGTCAGAATATTTCGGACCTCGGTCTAGCCTGGGCCTTCGATCTCGGAGTCTCACGCGGCATCGAAGCAACGCCGATCGTTCATCGCGGCGTCATGTACGTCACCGGAAGCTGGAACGTGGTTCACGCCCTCGACGCCAGAACCGGCGCGGCGATCTGGTCCTTTGATCCGGAAGTCGACCGTTCGCGCGCGTCTGTCATGTGCTGCGACATTGTCAACAGAGGCGTCGCAATCTGGGGGAACATGGTGTTTACCGGAACGATTGACGGGCGCCTTATCGCACTGGACGCAAGGACCGGCGCAAAGCGGTGGGACGTTCAGACAACGGATAATTCAAAGCCCTATTCAATCACAGGCGCGCCGCGCGTCGTCAAAGGCAAAGTCCTCATCGGCAATGGCGGAGCCGAGCTTGGCGTCCGGGGATACATTTCAGCCTATGACGCGAACTCGGGCGAAATGGCGTGGCGTTTTTACACTGTTCCCGGAAATCCGGCGGACGGATTTGAAGACTCCGCGATGGAAATGGCGGCGAAAACCTGGAACGGCGAGTGGTGGAAGCTCGGCGGCGGCGGCACGGTCTGGGATTCGATGGCGTATGATCCCGACCTGGACCTCCTCTACATCGGCGTCGGCAACGGCTCGCCCTGGAACCAGCGCGTAAGAAGCCCCGGCGGAGGCGACAATCTTTTCCTGTCGTCGATCGTCGCGCTGAAACCCGATACGGGCGAGTATGTCTGGCATTACCAGACAACGCCCGGCGAGACATGGGATTACACGGCGACGCAGCACATCATCCTCGCCGACCTCGAGATCAACGGCGCGCTGCGCAAGGTGCTGATGCAGGCGCCGAAGAACGGGTTTTTCTACGTCATTGACCGCGCGACGGGCGAGCTTTTGTCGGCGGTCAATTTCGTACCGATCAACTGGGCGGCCGGCGTCGACATGAAAACGGGACGGCCGATCGAGAACCCTGATGCGCGCTGGCCGGGCAAGGCGCCGTTCTTCCAGATTCCGGGCCCGATGGGCGCGCATAACTGGCACCCGATGTCGTTCAGCCCGCAGACCGGACTCGTTTATATT
>CALKYG010000243.1 GCA_938003575.1 uncultured Alphaproteobacteria bacterium | reverse complement strand
GTATTTAACCGCAGGACTCTCTGATTAAACGCGGGAGCCAAGGGGCTCACATCATTGGGAGAAAAAGACTGAAACCACGATCCAATTGCACATGCTGTCGGGGCTGCAAGGCAGCTTGCACGAGGTTGAGCTTGACCCTAGGGACTTGTTCCGCGCTCTCGAAGGAGACAGGTTAGCCATCGCTGCATGACGTAAGCTGCGGCGCTGCGTATTGATGACCGATGGTCCTGTTGCGTCAACAAGCGATTGAACCGTCGATATATCAATCACAAGTATGAATTTCTACGCGGAGGCTTGAAAACGTCTCACGCCTTACCCCTCCAATGTTGAATGTAGGACATTAAGAATGGCCACTGGAATTTTGAAGACCCTTAGCGCCGCCATGGTTTACATGGCGCTTCCGTTCACGCTTCAACTGACGTTTTTCTTCGTTGCGCCCGCGACAGCCTATGCGCAAGCGCGAAGTTCCGAGCTTCCCGACAATGCGCGCAAGAAAGGGTATGGCGGCGGATGGGAGTGCAATGGCGGATTTCAGGAAAAGGCTGGCGCCTGCGTCGCTGTGGTCATTCCTGAAAATGCTTATGGCACAAACGCTTCTTATGGGCGCTCATGGGAATGCCATCGCGGTTACCGCCGGTCCGAAGGGGCGTGCGCTGAAATCAAAGTGCCCGAAAACGGCTACCTGACCTCTTTTGGCGACGCATGGAGCTGCAATCGAGGCTACAGAAAAACAAGAGAAACCTGCGTTAAGATCAACGTACCAGAAAACAGCTTTCTTTCCGATGCGAGCTATGGAGAAGGTTGGGAATGCAACCGCGGTTACCGCGCGAGCGATGAAGGCTGTACCGCTATCTCCATTCCGGCCAACGCCTTCGCCACAAACACGACTTATGGGCGCGGATGGGAATGCGAGCGAAGCTATCGTTACGCGAACGAACGCTGCGTCCCTATTATTACTCCGCAGAACGGCTTTCTGGTGGAATCAAGTCATGGGCGTGGCTGGGAGTGCGACCGCGGATTTCGCGCGACGGATAATGCCTGCGCGAAAGTTGACGTGCCCGAGCACGGGTTTTTGACGGGAAACCTCTATGGTTCCGGCTGGGCATGCGAGAGAGGATTTCGTGCGACCGGTGCAAACTGCGTCGCTATCAAAATTCCAGAGGGCGCGCATCTCGATTATTCCGGCAATGACTGGGAATGCGGCAAGCGTCACCGGCGGCAGGGCGACAAATGTCTGGCGGTATGACTGCGCTCCCGCCCGAAACTCTCCCTATTCTCAGATGGGAATCGGAGGGCGGATCGCTGGCGCCAGCCCTTTCGCTTCCCGGACTTTATCGGGTAGACCTATCGGCGAGCGTCAGCCCCGGCCGCTTCTCCAAATTGCGAAATGACGATGGGATTGCCGAAATCCGGATCGGGATGAGGGAATTCGAATGCATTGGAGCCTCGCCGCCCCATGATCATCCTCATGTCTATTTGAATATGGGCTTATCCGATTCCATGCTGTGCCCATATTGCGCGACTGCGTTCCGCTTCGATCCCGCGCTTGCGCCGGGCGACGTCTCGCCAATGAACTGTCGTTACAGCTAAGGAAATTGAGCGCTCGATTTACTCATCAGCGCCATGCACCAGCCCGTGCACGAAACGCAGCTTGCCTATAATCACCGGCGAGAGAACGAACGGATAAAGCTCGTCTTGGCCCATGCTTTGATTGAGAGTGTTGACCGCCGATGTCAGCGGCGCCCACGCCGCCATCATCGCGTCAAAGTCGTAAGAATCATCTCTGCTAAAATCGATGCTTGCGGCGTTTCCGGCTGAGGGGCGAATTTCCAGTCCGAATGCGCCCGCCGTCTCCAGCGTATCGACGATATGCAGATAATGCGCCCAGGTTTCGGCGAAATCCTCCCAGGCATGAGCGCTGGCATAGGCGCTAATATAAGTCTGCCGCCAATCCGGAGGCGGCCCGTTTGCGTAATGGGCGGCTAGCGCAGCGCTGTAGTCGTTTCTTTCATCGCCGAACATCACCCGGAAGGTATTGTGCCAGACGCTATCCTTCACCAAGCAGTCCCAATAATAATGCCCGATTTCATGGCGGAAATGACCGAGTAGGGTGCGGTAAGGCTCCGCCATATCGCGGCGATGGCGCTCGCGCACGGCGTCATCCGCCTCCGCCACATCGATTGTGATAATTCCGTCTTTATGCCCCGTGACGACAGGGCTGTCATAGATGCCTGGCGGCGAGGCGCCGGAAAGAAAATCGAAGGCGACGCCGCGTTTACTGTCTTCAAGCCGGCTGACGGCTGGCAGGCCAAGGCGAAGCAAGCCGTAGATCATGCGATGTTTGGCGGCTTCGATCCGACGCCAGAGGAGAACATTCTCTGAAACGCCGAGATCCGGCACGGTCCGGTTCATCCGGCAGGCCGCACAGTAAGGATTTGCCGCGTCCGCCGGAACCATCCAGTTGCAGGCGTCAAATTCGGCGTTGGCGCAGTAACGCATACGCCGGTCGGGCGCCGCCATAGGCCGATAAGCGCCGCCGCCGCCCGCCGACAGCGCGCTTACCTGCATTTCTTCCGCAAGAAAACCGAGCAGCCGCCCGCATTGCTCGCATTCGGTATTCTCGAAATAAAGCAATTGTCCGCATTGCTGACATTCAAACAGCTTCACGGGCGTCGCCGCCTATGCCGCATATATGCGATTATGATTTTCCGCCGCGCCCGGCCTTTGCGCCCGGCTTCGCCTGGAAGGTTTCAGCCACTTTGGAAAGCGCGCTTTCTGTCTTCTTGGGCTTGTTCTGTTTCGGCTTTTTGGGTTCGCGATTGCTGCGTTGTTGACCTTTGGCCATATAGAAAAATTCCTGTTCAAATAAACGCATTTTGGGAGAACGGCCTGCCGGATGAGGACATCGGCAGGTAATCCTTCTCCCCCAAAAGCTCAAGAAAAATCAATACGTCGGTAAGGGTGTGGCGGATTGTCTAATCCTGAGCGCCAATAGCGTTTGTTTCAAAGAGCGCATATCAGCATTCAACAGTTTCGCCAAAAAACCCACATTTGCAAGCAATTTTACGTATTCAAACTAAATATATAAAATTTCTGAAAACAGGCCCGAAACAGCAGGCGCCAATTGAATAGCGCCCTATGAGTCGCCATTTAATGGCTTTAAGGAGATTCAGGAATGCTGGAAGAAATCACTAAAACCGATACTAAAAAAGGATTGGAAGGCGAGATGCAGATATATGGGATCAAGCGCGTCCCTGTCGATTATTTCCACGTCAATGGCTTTCGATATACCGACCTGAAAGACGCCATCACTCAGGCGAAACGCATGAGCGCTTCAAAAAAGGCGTCAGTCTAGGCGGCCATCGCGAAAGCCGCAGAAATCACGGTGCAAAATGGAAAAACTCGAAATATCGCGAAATGGCGACACGGACCAATTTTCCGTCGTTCTTTCGCGAGGCGATGACACTATCCGGTGCATGGTCTCTATAGCTGCAGGGCGTGACGAAGACACTCAGTCAGATGAAGAAGAAAACGTGCGGCTCTCTCCTTAAGCCAAGGCATTGGCAAAAGCATTGGACGATGCAATCAATGCAGATTGATAAAGACGGGTGAATGCCATGATTGCCGCTCTATTTCGTCATGAGCAAATAACTGGCAATCTTCAAAAATTGCGCCTTAAAATGAGCATTAATTTTCTTGAAAAATCTCGGAAATTAAGGGGCTCACGCCTTTGACTGGTGGCGCCAGGTTAAACGGGCCAGCACCAGAATACCTAAAAGCGCAGAGATTGCAGACCCGGAAAGGATGCCAAGTTTCGCTGCATTTAACATTTCTGGCTCAAACGCCAAGCCTGCTATGAATAGCGACATGGTAAAGCCTATGCCCGTCAGAAAACCGCCCGCCGCCACGAACGGCCATGTCAAACCAAACGATAATTTAGCCAGACCAAAACGGACGGCCAACCAGCTAAAAGCCAAAACACCAGCCGGTTTGCCCAGCACCAAACAGGCGACAATCGCTATTGAAACCGACTGCCCGAAATCGGCTGCGTGAAACTGAACCCCAGCATTCGCAAGAGCGAACATAGGCATGATGACGAAGCCCACCCACGGGTGCAGCATAAGCTCAAGCTGCTCGACGGGAGAGAGCGACTCTGCAACTGCTCTGCCAGCCAAGCGCAGATCACGACGTTCCGTTGTGTCTCCGCTCCAGCTCTCTCCAACCGGATTCGAAAGCAGGCGATCAAGGATCGATCGTAGACGCATATCACTCACCCATACGCGCGCCGGCGTCATAAGGCCAAGCACCACGCCGACAATCGTAGCGTGGACGCCAGAGGCGTCAAAACATAACCAGACCGCTCCTCCCAAGAGGAAATAAATGGGGATGCTTCTGATTCCGATGCGCGAGACAGTCGCAACTCCGCCCAAACCAAAGAGCCCGAGCGCAAGTGCGGTCCAGTTCATCGCCTCGCCATATCCGAAGGCGACGACAAGAATTGCTCCCACATCATCGAAAATCGCCAGCGACAAAAGGAACAGGCGCAGCGATGCTGGGATACGGCTTCCGAAAATTGCAAGACATCCGATAACGAACGCCGTATCGGTCGCTATAACCGTTCCCCATCCGTGAAATCCTGGCTGCCCGAGCATCAACACCACATAAATTAGGACGGGAACCAGCATGCCTCCCATAGCGCCGGCAAATGGAAGGGCGGCCAATTGCGGTTTTCGAAGCTCTCCCAGCGTGATTTCTCTCTTTAACTCCAGCGAAATCACGAAGAAAAAAAGTGTCATGAACCCGTCATTGATCCAGTGTCGCAAGGAACGAGCGAACTCTAACGAGCCGAAGGTCAAGCCAATGCGCCTGTTCCAAAACCCGAGGTAGCTTTCAGACATTTGCGAGTTGGCTAACACAAGCGCGAGAATGGTCGAGATCAGAAGCAGTCCGCCTGCCGCCGCTTCAATCTTGAGAAACCGCGCAAAAGGCCTTGTGAACCTGTCGGCGGCTTCCTTGGGCAGTTTTGAACTTGATTGATCGACCATGGACGCCGAGCGCCTCCTTATTCTGGTTGGTTCTGTTTGGAAGACAAAACCCGACGAATTGGGTCGCCGCTGCAAAGAGGGTCAAGCGGAACGCGTCGATTCTCATGAGAATCGACGACGCAGCCTCTCAACCGATTTAGCTAAGATAGCAGGAATTGCGGCACAATGGTGTGGAATAAAGATGTTTTGCGTTCAATCCGGCAGGGGGTCGAACCTGCATGTTCGGCACGTCAGAATGAAAAGATTTCCGAGCCGGCTTCGCTGGCAAAAGAAACCAATGATACTTTGTCCAGCTCGCCTAAAGCGTAATTTGCAAAAAGCTGACTGGCAGTAATTTTCTCTCGAACTCAACGACCTATTTCTTGCAAAAGCGCCCGAAATTGAGGCCCCGGCGCCTGACACAAAGTTCGATATGCATTCACGAAGGTGAGCCACAAAATTCTCTCAATATAATCAAGAGATTACCGCGAAAAACCGGGACCTCATTTTTTATTTCGAACTTTTGTGTTTTGCGTGACGCTCGAAGCGCTGTCTAGATAGGCATGCGGTTACGAAACGCGCTGACGGAGA
>CALKYG010000242.1 GCA_938003575.1 uncultured Alphaproteobacteria bacterium | reverse complement strand
AGAGGACGGCGCCGGCGAAGGCGCTCCACCCGATCGCGGCGCTGAGAATGAGGTCCGGCCAGTAGATCTTCGGGTCGGGCTCTGAAAAACGGCGTGCGATGAGGCGCGCTTCCGCCATAGGAAGCGCGGGTGTCGCCGTCATATCCCCTGTTTCGGTCATGGCCGCCTACATAGGCCGGGCCGGACCGGAACGCCAGATTTCCCTGTTCACGAGGCGGGGACGAAAAGCCGCGTTCCTGCTTGCGGGTCAAGACGCGGGGGGGCGTATCGCCTATAGGGAAACCGTGGCCATCGAGACGCAGCCCGCCTTCCGCACCCGCGGCCTTTCCAAGATCTATGGGGAAGGCTCGACGGCGGTTCATGCGCTGCGCGGGGTCGATCTGGAGATTCCCAAGGGAGAGCTTGTCGTTCTGCTCGGGCCCTCGGGCAGCGGCAAGTCGACCCTTCTCAACATTCTCGGCGGCATCGACCGTGCGACCTCGGGCGAGGCGCTGTTTCTCGGCGACGACCTCGTCAGGATGGATGATCGAAGGCTCACCCGCTACCGGCGCAAGCATGTCGGTTTCGTATTCCAATTTTATAATCTGATGCCGTCTCTGACCGCGCGGGAGAATGTCGAACTGGTCGCCGAGATCGCGGAAGAGCCGTTGGACGCGATGGAGGCGCTTGACATGGTCGGGCTGAAAAGCCGCGCCCATCACTTTCCGTCGGAGCTCTCGGGCGGGGAACAGCAGCGCGTTGCGATTGCGCGCGCCATCGCCAAGCGGCCGACCGTTCTCTTTTGCGATGAGCCGACAGGCGCGCTCGACATCAAGACCGGCGTCGGCGTCCTGAACGCGCTGCAGGAGGTCAACGCGGCCTTCGGCGCAACGACGCTGATCATCACGCACGCGGCGGCGACCGGCGCCATCGCCGATCGCGTGCTGCATCTCGCCGACGGTCAGTTGCGCAAGGTCGAAACCAACAGGACCAAGAAGAAGCCCGAGGAGCTGGTCTGGTGATCGGCCTGATCCGCGGCATGACGACGCTCAACAAGAAGCTCCTTCGCGATCTCTGGCGCGTCAAGGGCCAGGCGCTGGCGATTGTTCTTGTCATCGGCGCCGGCATCGCGCTGCTCGTCATGTCGCGCGGCATGATCGCCTCGCTCGACACGACGATGCGCACTTATTATGCGCGCTATCAGTTCGCCGATGTTTTCGCGCCGGCCACGCGCGCGCCGAACCGCATCCTTGCCGATTTGCGGGCGATCGACGGCGTCGCGGCGGCGGAGGGCCGAATCGTCGGCGGCGGGCTTGTCGACTTGCCGGCGGAAACCGCGCCGATCAGCGCGCGCTTCGTTTCGATCGGCGTTGATGCGGCGCGGCGGCTCAACGACGTGTCGCTGGCGCGCGGAGCGATGCCGTCGGCGACGCGCGCGGGCGAGGCGCTTGTGCTTCAGTCGTTTGCCGATGCGCACGGGCTGGGGCCGGGAGACGAAATAGCGGTCACCATGCACGGGTCGCAGCGCGTCTTTCGCATCGCGGGCACGGCGAACTCGCCGGAGTTCATCTATACGATCCCTCCCGGCGATTTCGCGTCAGACCCCGCGCGATACGCGGTCTTGTGGATCAGCCGTGAAGAGATGGAGGCGGCCTATGATCTCGACGGGGCATTCAACGAGGCGGCGCTGACCCTGTCGCACGGCGCGAACGAACAGTCGGTTATCGCCGCGATTGACCGACTGCTCGCGCCGTATGGCGGAACGGGGGCGTATTCCCGCGACGACCAGATCTCGAACAAGTACCTGACCGAGGAATTGAAACAGCTCGGCGTCATGGATCGAACGATGACGCCGCTCTTTCTGGCGGTGTCGGCGTTTCTTCTGAACGTCGTGATGACGCGCCTCGTCCAGACGGAGCGCACGCAGATCGGGCTCCTCAAATCGTTCGGGTTCTCAAACGCGGCGATAGCGCTGCATTATCTCATGTTTGCGCTTGTGATCGCACTGATCGGGACGGTTATCGGCTGGATCGGCGGCATGCAGCTCGGCCGGATGATTACGGAGATTTACCAACGATACTTCAATTTCCCCTTTTTGATCTTCGTTCCGGAATTCAGGACGCTGAACGCGGCTCTCCTCTTGAGCGGCCTCACCGCGGCGCTCGGCGGCATGATCGCCGTCGCGGCGGCGGCGCGCCTGACGCCCGCCGCGGCCATGCGCCCGCCGGCGCCGCCGAGATACAGCCGCGGCGGCCTGGTCGGCGCCGAAATGTTCAGGGTCGACCAACCGACGCGAATGTTCCTGCGGCGAATTGTGCGCCAGCCGGTGCGCGCCG
>CALKYG010000241.1 GCA_938003575.1 uncultured Alphaproteobacteria bacterium | reverse complement strand
TTCGATCAGCCGATTACGGGGGCGTGGCCGCGTCACGTCGAAGGAGATACGCCATGACTTTGGCATCCCGTCTCATCGCCGTCGCTGTCGCCGCAGTCTTCGTCGCGTTCCCGGCGCGCGCCGCGACGACCGTCTACGCCTCATCGGTCTTCAGCCAGACGAATGTCGTCAATGCGAATGGCGCGCTGTTCGCCGCGAATGGCGGCGCGGCGACGATATTGTCCGGCGGCGATCTCGTGCTTCAGTTCACCCATCCGCTGACGGGAACCGGCGTCGCGCTGTCGCTGCTGCCGTTCGCAGGTCCGGCCGCAAACTTTGTCGCCGTTTCGGTCGGAGAAATTGTCGGCGGCGTGGCGACTTTTTCCGCCGGCGCGGCTGCGTTCGCGGATATCGGCGCCGGCGGCATTCAGAATTTTGATCTTGGCGGCCTTTGTCTGACGGTGTCGGCGACTGGCTGCTCGCTCCTGCGCATCCAGAACATCGCCTCGTTCGGAACTCCGGGCCTTCTTCTGGACGGCGCAAGCGGCGTCTCCAACGCGCCGGAGCCCGCGGCATGGGCGATGATGATCCTCGGTTTCGCGGGCGTCGCGTGGAGGCTCAAGGAAGCCAGGAAACGAAGAATCCGTCCCGGATTGCGTCACGCTGCGGCGTGACGACAGCCCCCGCCGTTCACCACCCCTCCGAACGGCAAAGAACCGCCCGGCCTGACCCCGCCGGGCGGTTCAACTGTATTATTGCGATTTGTCCGCGTTTGGCTGGCGCTTCCATACATAGGTGCGCCGCGGCCGCCACTCATCGCCGATAATATCAAAACTCTCGGTCACGTATGTGTTGGCGTCGGTGAACTTCGCGATGTGTCCGGTGCGCGTCACAGAGCCGTCAGGATTGTAGAAAACCTGTTCCGATTTCGTACCGCCGTCGTCCTGCGTGATCGAACCGGCGCCGAGCGCGCCTGACCAGCCGAATTGCTCGACGATCCCTTCCTTTCTCCCGGGATGCCAGTACCGCCGGCACTCCCAGAAGTCGAAGGCGGTCTCGTTGCCGTCTTTGACGCCGAACAGACGCCCCCTCATGGTGTCGCCGTCAAAACCCGAAATCCATTCGGTTCCATAGGCTTCGAACGGTTCGTTCTCGCTCCTGTAGGCGGCGTTGTCGGCGATCCAGCGCCCGCCTTCCGCTGACAATTGAGCGATTTCACTGCGAAACCAGTCGGGCGCGCGTGTCGCCGGTTCGGCGGCGGTCACCGCAGCGGGCGGCCAGAAACCAAGGACAAAAGCGGCGATGATGCTGCGCATGATCCATCCAGCGTGCGTTCAACGGGCTTGCCGCTCTACTGCTGCGGAAACGCCGGTTGGTCGGGGCGCCCCAAAAACGCGGTGAAAAATCGTATCGACATGTTTGGTGTGATAGATCTCGTCGAACAGCGAGTCGATTTCCGCCGCAGTCAGTCGCGCCGTGACATCGCCGTCCGATTTCAGATTGTCGAGAAACGACCCTTCGTCGCGCCAGGCGGGCATCGCGTTGCGCTGCACGAGCCGATAGGCGTCCTCGCGCGAGGCGCCGGCCTGCGTCAGCGCCAGCAAAACGCGCTGGGAATGGATAAGGCCGCCGAGCCGGTTCAGGTTTTCCCGCATTCGCTCAGGATAAATGACAAGATTTTCAATCACTCCCGCCAGCCGGTTGAGCGCGAAGTCGAGGTGGATTGTCGCATCGGGGCCGATCCCGCGCTCGACAGAGGAATGGGAAATGTCGCGTTCGTGCCAGAGAGCGACGTTTTCCATGGCGGGAATGACGCACATGCGCACGAGGCGGGCCAGTCCGGTGAGATTTTCCGTAAGCACCGGATTTCGTTTGTGCGGCATCGCCGACGATCCCTTTTGTCCTGGCGAGAAATATTCTTCCGCTTCCAAAACCTCCGTCCGCTGAAGGTGACGGATTTCGACAGCGAGCCGTTCGATCGATGACGCGACGACGCCGAGCGCGGCGAAGAATGCGGCATGGCGGTCGCGGGGGATGATCTGCGTCGAAACCGGTTCGACGCAAAGCCCCAGTTTCGCGGCCACGTGTTCTTCGACTGACGGGTCGATATTGGCGAAAGTGCCGACTGCGCCTGAAATCGCGCAGACGGCGATTTCCTCGCGCGCGGCGGCAAGGCGCTTTTTCGCGCGCTCAAATTCAGCATAGAAAGTCGCCAGCTTGACGCCGAACGTCGTCGGCTCGGCGTGAATGCCGTGGCTCCTGCCGACTGTCGCCGTCATTTTGTGTTCAAACGCGCGCGTCTTCAGCGCGGCGAGGACCCGGTCGACATCGCTGAGAAGAAGGTCGCACGCCCGCGTGAGCTGCACGGAGAAACAGGTGTCGAGCACGTCCGAAGACGTCATGCCTTGATGGACGAACCGCGCTTCGGGGCCGACAATCTCTGAAAGATGCGTCAGGAACGCGATGACGTCATGCTTCACTTCGCGCTCGATCTCATCGATGCGCGCGACATTGAAAGTCGCGCTGCGTCCCTTTTCCCAGACCTTCGCCGCCGCCTCTTTCGGAATGACGCCGAGTTCAGCCATCCGATCGGCGGCGTGCGCTTCGATTTCGAACCAGATCCGAAATCGAGTCTCCGGAGACCAGATGGCGGTCATTTCTTCGCGGGCGTAGCGGGAAATCATGAAAGCGCTCCTTCAGGGCGCGGGAGTTACGCCGCGCGGTTCGCGCTGTCAAAACCCGCTTGTCTCAGGCGATTGCGGACGCCTGCTCCATCCAGCGTTCGCGCACCACCCGGCCGGGCGCGTTGAGGCGCATTTCGATCCAGCGCGCTTCGCCGGCTGTCCACGCCGCAATTTGCCGGAGGTGGAAAACGCCGAGGGAATTCAGCCGGTCCTCCGTTCCCGGGTCGATCCCGATGATCTGCGTCAGATCGTCTTTCTGGCCGTCCGGCGCCGCCAGCAATATTCCCGGCTCCGTCACCGGCGCGGGCGGCGCGTCCGCGAAATCGGCGGCGATTGCGCGGCGCTGTCCCTTTCTCGCCGCCGCAGCCCAGACGCCGACCGCGGCGCCGGCTGCAAAAGCGGCGAGCAACAGGAGCCAGATTTGCGCAATGAGCCAAGTCATAGGGTCCGCTACTCCGATTCCCCGGACGGCTCAGTGATGACAAAATCAATGCGCCGGTTCGCGGCGCGCCCCTCGATAGAGCTGTTCGACGCGACCGGGCGGGTTTCTCCATAGGCGCGCTCGATCATCCGCACTGGCAGCGGATGCTGCGCCAGACGCTGTCTGACGGCGCTTGCGCGTCTGGCGCTAAGCCGGAGATTGACGGCTTCGCCGCCTGCCGCATCGGTGTGGCCTTCAATGATCAGCGTGAGGCCGGCGCATGCAGGAAGCGACAACGCGCCGGCGACGTCGTCGAGCAGCGCGAGGTCGGGGCCTCGAAGGCTATCGCTGTCGGCGCCAAACGTCAGCCGCCGCCCGGTGAGAGCGCGATTGACGGATGTCTGACACGCTTGGACCTCCGCCTGCGGCGCAGCAATGATCGCTCTCGCCGGCGCCTCGCCGACCGGAGCGGCCGCAATCTCCACGCCTTGAACGTCGACGTCCGCCGTCGCTTCGAGGCCGGCGACGAGCGCCGCGACGCGGGCCCGCGCCGCCTCATCGGGCGCGACGCCCTGAAGCAGAACCTTGCGTCCTTCGGCGCGGACGGCGATGGATGAAAGGCCGTGAGCGGCGAGTCGACGGGTTGCGGCGTCCTCAACCGCCGCTTCAATCTTCCGGGCGCCGAACGGACCGGCGGCGGCGAACGCCGCCAGAATCGAGAATCCAGCAAAACCCGCCGCCATTCTGGCCCGGAAACCGGTCATGCCGCTGGTTCGCCCCTTCCGACCGCAAGGCTCATTCTCCGGATCAAGAGATAAAACAACGGTTTCGGCGCCCCGCAAGGTCGACGGCCGGTCCCGGCGCAGGGTAAAGGCGGCTGGCGCATTCGTTCCTGTTAGGGTGAGTCGAAGGCGAGATAAGGTTGAGCAAGTTCATGCCGACGGTCGCCGCTGCGGCGGAGAGTGCTGGGACAAGCGGAATCGAGCCGGTTTCATTGCCGCCGATGGCGGCTTCCGTCTCCGGGCGACGCTGGGTCATGCGCGCGTTCGATCCTGAGGCGGCGCACGCGATTGAATCGCAGGTCGGCTGCCCACCCGCGCTGGCGCGGCTGCTCGCGGCGCGCGGCGTCAGGGCCGAGGAGGCGGCCCGTTACCTTGATCCGTCGCTGCGCGATCACCTGCCGGACCCGTCGGCCCTGAAGGACATGGACAGGGCCGCGGCGCGGATTGCGGACGCAATACGCCGCGGCGAACGCTGCGGCGTCTTTGGCGACTATGACGTCGACGGCGCCTGCGGCTCGGCCATTTTGAAAATGTATTTTTCCGAAATCGGCGCGCCGCTTGACGTATATCTGCCTGACCGCATCCTTGAAGGCTACGGCCCGTCTGAGCAAGCGTTCCGCACACTGATGGAAGGCGGCGCAAGCCTCGTCATGACAGTCGACTGCGGCGCCGCCGCGCATGATGCGATCAATGCGGCGGCGGGCGACGGGCTTGAGATCATCGTTCTCGATCACCATCAAATGGACGGCGCGCCGCCCGCCCGCGCTTTTGCGACCGTCAATCCGAACCGGCCGGACGACAGCTCCGGGCTCAAGACATTGTCGGCGGCCGGCGTCGCCTTCATGACGGTCGTCGCCGTCAATCGCGCGCTGAGGGAGCTCGGTCATTTCGACGGACGCCGCCCCCCCGATCTCTTAAGGCTGCTCGATCTCGTCGCCCTTGGGCTCATCTGCGACGTGATGCCGATGACCGGACTTGCGCGCGTGCTGACCGCGCAGGGGCTGAAAGTGCTCGCCGGCGACGGCAATCCCGGCCTCAAGGCGCTTGGCGCTCGATGCGGCGTCGGGGCGAAACCGTCAGTCTACGATCTTGGTTTCCTGCTTGGGCCGCGCATCAACGCCGCGGGCCGCATCGGTCACGCTCGCCTTGCATTCGAGTTGCTGACGACGCCGGAT
>CALKYG010000240.1 GCA_938003575.1 uncultured Alphaproteobacteria bacterium | reverse complement strand
CGGCCTGTCGCTCCGCGCCGCGCATGAGCGCCCGGTCGCCGGCGATGACGCCTCGGCGCTGTTCCCGACGCGAACGAGCCTCGGATTCGATCAGAAGCTCTTCGAAGGATTCACACTCAACGCAACCCATGAGATTCTCGACGGCGATGCGGTCTCACAGTCGAATACGACGGTAGGCCTGACCGCCGAGCCGTGGACGGGCGGCAAGGTCACGCTTGCCGGCGACCGAGTCACCCAGGATTCGGGCGAGCGCCTCGGCGCGACCTTCGGAATTGACCAGCAGGTAAGACTTACCGAGAAATGGACTGGATCTCTTGGCCTCGCCCGCCGCGAGGACCTGAAGGAACGGGGCGCTGTCGACACGCCCGATGATATCGTTCCGGACATGCCGCGATCGCCTTTCGACGTGACGGGCGGCGCCTACACGTCGCTCCATGTCGGAGCCGGATATCGTGGAGGTGCGACGTCGGGCTCCAGCCGTTTTGAAATGAAAAAGACGGAAATCGGCCGGCGGTATATGATCGCGGCGGGCGCTGCGCGCGAATTATCCGAGAAACTCTCATTCGCCGCCGCGGGCCGGTTCCAGGCGGATAATAACGAACTCGCACCGGATGAGCGCCGCTTCGATCTGCGACTCGGCGCTTCCTGGCGGCCGCAGGACGAAGAAGGGTTGATCATTTTTAACCGTTTTGACGTGAAACAGCGGGAGATCGATCAGAACTCGGAAAGCTGGAAGGCTGTGCACAACCTGACGCTCAACACAATGGCGACGGACCGGTTGCAGCTCGCGCTCAATCACGGATTCAAATATTCCGTCCTTGCCGTCGGCGGCGAAACCTTCAATGGCGTCACCGAACTGCTAGGCGTCGAAGCCCGATATGACATCACAGATCGTGTCGATTTCGGGTTCCACGGCGAAGCGCTCTATTCGTTCAATTCAAAGACGCTCGATTATTCGTTCGGGCCGTCTCTCGGCTTTTCGCCTGCCGATAATGTCTGGCTGTCGTTCGGATGGAATTTCAAGGGTTTCGTGGACGAGGATTTCGCTGCGGCTGAATATTCCCGCGCCGGGCCATACTTGAAGTTGCGGATCAAATTCGATCAGTCTACGGCGCGAGGGCTTCTTGACGCAGTCTCACCGGAGCGCGCTCCATGAATGGGCGCAGGCTGATTCGCCGATGTGTCGCGGCGGGGATGGTCGTGTCGGCCCTACTCGCGCCGGCCCGGGCCGCGCTAACTTGTCAGGCTGGCGCTGAAACTCTTGACTGGGACAGCGGCTCGGTCGCCTGGCCCAACGGCTCCTTGTCGCAATCCTACACGGTTGGCGCCGATACGATCGGGCTGGCCTTCAGCGGCGCCACCAACCGTCTGACATCCCTCGGGGGCAATCAGACTCCTTACAAATCGACGGATCTAACCGGAGGACTGGTTCCTGCGGAACGAAACCTGATCTTTCTCGTCGATTACACGACGACCGGTGAATCCCTGACCTTGACCATTTCTGCGGGGACGACCGGACAGGGCGTTGCAGAAATGGAATTCACGATGTTTGACATCGACACGGACGATGCGACGGCGCCGTTCCAGTTTCAGGATCGCATCACCGTGTCTGGGACCCTCGGCGGATCGCCGGTCGCTGCGCCGACGCTGACGCCAGGCAGTTCCAACGCCGTCGCCGGCAATGTCGCAACAGGAAACAATGCGTCCGGAACGACGTCGTCCGCCGGCAATGTGGCGGTCCGGTTTGGATCCGCCGTCGATACGGTGACGATCGTGTACAGCCCGGGCCCGAGCTCGATCTCCAATCCGGCGCTGCAGGGAATCTCAATTCACGATATCAGCTTCTGCCCGGCCAACACCGACTATGGCGACGCGCCTTCCGCCTACGGCTCGCCGTCGCATCGCATAGTCGCCGGGATTGCTCTTGGAAGCGGCTCACCCGACGCGGAAATCGCCGCGCAACCGACCGCCAACGCCGATGGCGACGATGCAGCCGGATCCGATGACGAGAACGGCGTGACGATCGGATCGCTGACACAGGGGGCGACCGGAACCGTCAGCGCCGCCATTCAGGGCGCCGGCGGACGCCTCCAGGCATGGTTTGACTGGAACGGCGACGGCGACTTTGCCGATTCGGGCGAGCAGGTTGCGACGGACATTCAAGACAACGGCGCAGGCGACGCCAATCCCGCGACCGGAACGATCGACTTTTCTCCAGCCGTCCCTTCAACCGCGACGACCAGTCAGACCTATGCGCGCTTTCGCTGGTCGACGACGACCGGCCTTACCGCCGCAGGGATCGGCGCTGCGAACGGCGAAGTTGAAGACTACCCCGTCACCATCAATCCCAGCGGCGGACCGCCGTCCTGCCCGGCGGGCCAACTGCTGATCAATCAAAGCGGCTATGCGGCCAGCGTGATGACAAGTTCCGGCGTCGTCAACCCATCCTTTTCGCTCGGCGCAATCGCACCTGCCGGATCATCGCCGCCCGATCCCGACGCTGCCGAACTCGATAACTCGTCGGATACGCTGATTGTCGATCTTGGCGTCAGCGTGCCGCAAAATGGAACCATTGTCCTCTCCGCGGCGCGTGACAATGGAAACCAGGGCAATACCGCGCGGGTCCTGATTGAAGTGTCGACCGATAATGTGACCTATACGGCGCTTGGCACCTACGGAACCGCGACCGCGACTTACACGTCAACGGCGCAGAACGTGCTCGAACGGAACAACCTTCTGATGCCGGTCAGCGGCGTCCGGTATGTCCGGTTTACGACGCAGAACAACGACGACATTTTCATCGACGGTCTGCAATACAGCCAAGTATGCCTGTCCTCGCCGACGCTGGCCGCGTCAAAAACCGTCGCTGTCTACAACCCGACCGGAACGTCGCCCTTCGCGACGCCTGGCGCCGATGTCGTCTATTCGCTGACGGTTCAGAACTCAGGGTCAGGCGCCGTCGACGCCGACACGCTCTTCATTGTCGATACGCTGCCTGACGAAGTGACCTTCTTTAACGGCGATTTGGATGGAGCCGGACCGGCTCCAGGCGCTGTATACTTCACGCAAAGCGGCGCCGGATTGACATTTAACCTGGCAAGCGACCTCAGATATTCGAATTCGCCGGTGCGCCCCGCGAATTTCGGCGCCTGCGCCTATGCGCCAACGGCGGGCTACGACCCGAACGTCAAGCACCTGTGTCTCAATCCGAAAGGCTCGATGCCCTCGGGAAGCCCAAATCCGTCCTTCACCGTGCAGTTCCGGGTGAGAATAAACTAGCATTCGCTGGAAAATGGAGCGGGCGAGGCGATTCGAACGCCCGACCCTCACCTTGGCAAAGCGCAAAAAACCAAGGCGAAACAGTAATCTAAGCGTGCATTCACGGTCACTCGCATGCGCCAAAAACAAGGAGCATGCGCATGGAACGTGCGAATAGCGTAGGACCTTCACCTCTATTGGGGAAAACCGATCCGTCCCGCGGCCGGCTTCCACTATCGGGAGGTGATCCGAAAAAAGTTCTGGAGAGGATTCAGAAATGCAAAGGGGCCGCGACCGACA
>CALKYG010000239.1 GCA_938003575.1 uncultured Alphaproteobacteria bacterium | reverse complement strand
CAAATCGCCCGGCAAGGGCTTGCCCAATTGCGGCTTCACCTCGGCGTAGGATTTGGGGAGCGCGTCGAGGCCTTCGGCGGTCGGCTTGGTCTCGACATTGTAGAGTTCCTTCGGCGCTCCCTCATCGAAAGCGCGGGGCGGCTTCAGGGCGACGCTCGCCGCTGCAAAGACGAGGAGACCCGCGCCGCCCGCGGCGATCATCAGCGCATTCCGGTTCAACCGCGTCACCGGCCGCGGCGCCGCGCGCAGGCGCAGCGCGTCGGGCTCGCTTTTGCGATCGTCGCCGTCAAGCGGATATCTCTCGCGCGCGATTGTCATCTCACGATCGCCCTTTGAGGTCGGTGCGGAGGATGCGCACGACGGACTGGCGCTTCTCGCCAAGGCGTAACTCCGCCGCCGTAAACAGCCGGTCGACGACGTAATAATTCCCGCGCATGCGGTAATTGACGAGTTCGGGCTTGCCGGCGCGCGAGAGAACAAAGAGCGGCGGCGCCTCGCCTTGCGCGATCGTCTCCGGGAACTGGATGAAGACCTGTTCGCCGTCGTCGAAGGCGCGCACGGGGCGCCAATGCGGGCGATCGCCTTCGATCTCATAACGGAATTTCAGATGGTCCGGATTGATTGATGGCGCGACGATCGTCGCCGACGCGTCATTGGCTCGCTCAGCATCATTGCGGCGCTTCGCCAGCTGGTCCTGCGGATAGGTCCAGGAGATCGCCGCCATATAGGTCTCGCGGAAGGAGCGCATTTCGAGGTGATAGGCGCGGCGGTCCGTGGCGATGACGAGATTGGTCGAGAGGTTTGGCGCGATCGGCTTGACAAGGATATGGACGCGCTCGCCAGCAGAAGCGCCGCCGCTCGACGTGTCGCCGATGACCCAGCGCACCGTGTCGCCGGCCGAAACCGAGTTCAATTGTTCGCCCGGTTCCAAAGCAATGTCCGTCACTTGCTCGGGCGCCGCGTAAAGCCGGTAGAGAGCGCCGTCCATGAAGGGATAAACCTGCACGGCGTTCACGAAGCGCATGAGATCGGGTTCGATCTTGGCGCGGCTGTTCGCCGTGTCGATCTGCTCGAAGGGTTTCAAGTCAGGCGAAGTTGATATGGTCTCTTCGACGGGCTTTAATTGCCCCGGCAAGGGATAAGGCTTCGCCGTCTCGACGATCTCGCGAATGGGCTTGCCGTCGTCGAAGCTGATCACCTTGGCAGGCCGCATCGGCGCCGCATCAAGCGCGATATCAGGATAGGCGGTCTCGCACCCCACTAACGCGAGCGATGAAACAAGAAGCAATGAGCGCGTCATGAGGGATCTCCTGCGCTGAGGTCTTTCGACCAGTTGAGGCCGTGGACATAAAGGCCGAGAGGGTTCTTTGAGAGCGCCTCCGCCGTCCGCGGCGGCGATACGACAATGGTCAGATGCGCGGTGAAGCGTTCGAGCTTCTCGAACTGGCCGCCGGAATAGGTTTTTTCCGACCAGCGGATTTCGAAACTGTCGTCAGAGGCGCGGACGACGCTCGTCACCTCGACATTGACGCTGCGCCGCCCGACATCCGCGAAAGGATCATGATCGCGGGCGTAATCGTTCAGCGCCATGGCGCCGCGATCGGTCGCATAGTCATAGGCTTTGAGCCAGTTCGCGCGGACGATGACGGGATCGATCGAGACCGAGCGCACGTCTCGAATGAAATTCGCCAAAGCGTAAGCGATGACGGCGTCCGACGGTTTGTAGCTTTCCGATGCGGGACCGATATTCCGGACGGCGCCTTCGCCGTCGATCTCGACGATATAGGGCGTGACGATCGACCGGTTCGATTGCCAGATGAGCCCGCCGGCTGAGATCGCCGCGACCACCATCGAACCGAACGCGGCGGTGCGCCAGTTCGCGGCCTGGACCCGCGCTGAACCGATGCGGTCGTCCCACATCTGCTGCGCCTTCATGTAAGGCGTCTCGGGTAGCGGCGTTTCGCCGTAATGCGTTGAAGCGCGTCTCAACATCATTCATCATCCTGTCTCAAACGCGGCGCATCGCCGGCGCCGCCGCGATCGCCGGACGCGATCACATGGGTTGCGGTGATCCCGGCATCGCGGACGCCCTGCTCGCGACGCAGGCGCTGGGCCCAGTCAGGCGCCGCATTCATCGCTTGTGCTGAATTCAACGCGGACGATCCGCCAAGTTTTCCGCCGGTCGCCGCAAATGCCGCGCGCGTGCCGGACGCAAACGCTTCGCCGGGATTGCCGAAAGCGCGCGAGACAGAGTCCCGCATGCCTTGCATGACGGAGGCGGCGCCGGCGGAGGCGACGCCTGCAGCGCCGGCGGCCGCGCCGCGCAAGCCCGATTGCCCGGAGGCGGCTTTGCCCAAGGTCCAGGCGGCATTGGCGCCGCCCGCCAAGGAGGCCCCGGCGCGCACGGCCGATTGTCCGGCGGATGCGGCGGCTCGTGCGCCGCCGGCGGCCAGAGCCCCCGCGCCAAGAACGGCGGCGCCCGCGCCTGCCGTAGTCGCGACCGCCGCGCCGGCGCCCAGTTGCGGCGCGCCGGAAACAAGCCCCGTGGCGATGCCCGGCCCGAATATGCCAAGCGCCAACAAAGCGAGCGAGGCGAGGATTGTTGCCGCCGCGTCTTCAAGCGTGATCGCGCCCGGCGTGAAGCTCGCGGTGACGGAAGAAAAAATGGTCGAGCCGATGCCGACAATGATGGCGAGCACCATCAGCTTGACGCCCGAGGCCATGACATTGCCGAGCACGCGTTCGGCGAGGAAGGACGTTTTGTTCCACAAGGCGAAGGGAACAAGGACGAAGCCCGCAAGCGTCGTCAACTTGAACTCGATAATGGTGACGAAGAGCTGGATCGCGAGGATGAAGAAAGCGAAGAGGACGATCAGCCAGGCGAGCAGGATGATCGCGATGGTCACGAAATTCGAAAAGAAGCTCGGGAACCCCAAGAGCGCATTCGCTTCGCCGAGCAGCGGATAGGCCGCCTGGTAGCCCGTGTCGGCGACGAAGCCCGGCTGTATCAATTGCGCCGCAGTAATCGGCGCGCCCGTGGCGACGAGCCCTAATCCGGCAAAACTTGCGAAGATGATATCCGCAAGCAGCCGGAAATTATTGATGATGAAGGCGAAGGCGCCGACATAAAGGACCTTCTTGATGAAGGCGCCGAGCACATTGTCGACGCCGTTCATCGACCAGAAGAGGCCGGCGAGGACGATGTCGATGCCGATCAATATCGCAGTCAGGAAACCGACATCGCCTTGCAACAGGCCGAAGCCGGAATCGATGTAATTGACGAAGGTCGTCGTGAACTGGTCGATGACGTTGAGATTGTTCATGTGTTTTTCTCGCTCGCGCCGGTTCGGCGTTCGGCCTCACGGCGCCGCGAAGGGCGGCCTGACCGGCCGGCGCGCATTTGCGCTTGCCTCGCTGCGCTCGGTTCGCTGCAAATTCTCATGGGTACATGATCCCGTCGCCGATAAAGCGGGCGTT
>CALKYG010000238.1 GCA_938003575.1 uncultured Alphaproteobacteria bacterium | reverse complement strand
GACCTCGAAGCGCTCGAACGAATTGCGGCGAATAACGGCGACGCGCTCGGCAAGACCTATGTGCATGACGAAACCCTGTCAGAGATCGCAGCCTGGGCGAATTCCCTCGACGAGCGCGGCATCGCTCTGGCTCCTGCATCCGCCGTGCTGGCTTTGCGCGCGGGAGATCGCTAGACAAGGACCGCAATCAGCCTCGCCGCGTCCGAATGACCATTGACGATATCCTTCAACGCTATCGGCCGAATGTCGGCGTTGTCCTGTTCAATCGCCGGGGCAAGGCGTTCTTCGGGCGCCGGATCAGCGATTTCGCGGACGTCGGCGAAGACAAAGACGCGTTCCGATGGCAGTTTCCGCAAGGCGGCATCGATGAGAATGAGGACATAATCGACGCCGCATTCCGGGAGCTGAAGGAGGAGACCGGCGTCTCCAGCGCAAGGCTTTTGACGCTGACGCCCGGCTGGCTCGCTTATGACTTTCCCGCCGGCTACCAAAAGAAGAAGTGGATCGGTCAACGCCAGAAATGGGCGGCGATGCTGTTTGAAGGCGCGGACGCAGAGATCAACCTTGCCGCTGACGACCACCAGGAATTCGACGAGTGGCGCTGGGGCGAGATTGAGGAAGCGCCGCACCTTATCGTGCCGTTCAAGCGCAGGGTTTACGAGGAGCTGGCGCAGTCATTTGCGCCGCTCCGCGATTTCATTCGGGCGGGGAATGGATCTTTACCGCTCGACCCCGACCTCTAGGCTGCGATCTCGACAGACTGGATTTCGCCGCGGCGAATCCGGCATTCTCCTTTGACATCGGAACCGTCCGCGTAAGTCAGCGCCACCTTGATGCGCAATACGGCGCGATTGCTGGCGCTGACCAGTTTGGTTCTGGCGCCCTCAAGAGACTTGCCCTGTTTCAGGGCGATGGCGTCTGCGCAAACGGACTTTGCGGAATTATAATCTTCGGCGAACGCATGCGACGACGTGAGCGCGATCGCGGCGATAAGGGCGGTTGAGGCTGCATTTTTCATTGTCTTCTCCTGATCTGTCGGCTTACGAAACATCTTCCGGACTCCCGAAACCGCCGGCGTTGCTTGCCCGCGCGCCCGACGGTCGCAAATCACCGCCCGGGGGCTCGCGCTTCCCCTCAGACTCCGTCACTAATGGCGGCGCAGACGCCCGCGCTTCTTATTTTTGTATCATGTGGTATAAAAATAGGGCGGTCAATTTATTTTTACTGAATGGTACAAAAAGAAAACTCCAAACGCGGCCGGCCCCGCGCCTATGACCCTGACGCTGCGCTTGACAGCGTGCTCGATGTTTTCTGGCGCGCCGGATATTCGGCCTCCTCCCTCGACGACATCTGTGAGGCGACCGGCATGAACAGGCCGAGCATCTACGCGGCCTTCGGCGACAAGCGGTCTCTCTACCTGAAAGCGATCGACCGTTATCGAGCGATCTCGCGAGAGCAGATGCGAGAGACCTTGTCCGGCGACGGACCGATCCGCGACACGCTGCGCGGCGCCTATAGACGAGCGCTTGATCTTTATTATTCGGGACGTGACACGCCGCTCGGCTGTTTCATGGTGGGCGCGGTCATTAATGAAGCTGTCGGCGATCCGGAAATTCGCGCGTCCCTCGCCGAAGGACTTGCACGCTTTGACGAGGGTTTCACCCGTACGATCGCCAGGGCGCAAGCGCGTGGCGAAATCAACAGCGAGCGCGACGCGGCGACGCTTGGCAAAATCGCATCATCAGCTCTTTATTACATCGCCACCCGGTCGCGCGCGGGCGAGACGCGCGAAGCGCTTGAAGATTTCGTCGAAAAGACGATCGGGATAATCTGCGCATGACCGCGCCGGATTTATCGTCCCGCGTGCTTTATCGCGACGGCCTGATGCTTGTCATCGACAAACCGGCGGGCCTTCCCGTCCATGCAAGGCCGGGAGCACGCAAGGGCGAAGGCGGCGAGAGCCTTGAAGATCATTTTCATCAGCTTCGCTACGGCTTGCCGCGCGACCCTGCGCTGGCGCATCGGCTGGACCGCGACACGACGGGGTGCCTCATACTGGGCAGACACCCGAAAGCGCTAAGAAAGCTGCATAAGCTCTTTCTCGATGGGAAAATCGACAAGACCTATTGGGCGATCTGCCGCGGCGCGCCAGACCGGCTGTCAGGAACCATTGATGTTCCGCTGAAGAAGGGAACAGACCGGAAAGGCTGGAGAATGTCAGTCGCCGGACCGGACGAGGACGGCGCATTGGCCGCCGTCACCACCTATCGCACTCTTGCGTCCAGGAACGGTCTTTCTTTCATCGAGGCCAAACCCAAA
Source organism: uncultured Alphaproteobacteria bacterium (assembly GCA_938003575.1). Classification (GTDB taxonomy): domain Bacteria; phylum Pseudomonadota; class Alphaproteobacteria; order Caulobacterales; family Parvularculaceae; genus Amphiplicatus. Next base: position 2,019 of record CALKYG010000238.1, on the reverse strand, counting down.
ACCGGCCGCACGCACCAGATCCGCGTTCATCTCAGCCACATTGGCGCGCCGATCTTAGGCGACCCGCTTTATGGCGACCTGACGCCGGAACAGCGCAGCGGGCCCATTATGCTGCACGCCCGCAGAGTCATCATTCCGATTTCAAAGAACAGGGAGCCGGTCAGTGTCGAAGCGCCGGCGCCGCCGGCGATGGAGGCGCTTCTGCGCACATTCGACGGCGGCGCCGCAAACCGCTGACGCCGCTCTTAATTTCAATTGCGGAAACTTTCCGCGCCGAAATCGGGGCACCGGTCGACAGGTTGAGGCTTGGCGATGCCGGTGCTGATATTCGCAAGCCAGCATTCTTCAAAGATTGAACAATAGCAGTACTCGACGGACCCGGCGCCGTTCACGACAATTTCATGCAGCGCGCGCACGACTTGCGGATTCGACGTTGACATCATCTCGACGGTTTCGCCGGGACTTAAGACGCGGCCGACAACCGCCATTTGTCCGTACCGCGGATTCGGATCATCGGAGACGCCTGCAAGCGCCTCTCCCCACGTCGTCGCGGTTTTCCCCTTAAGGCGAACGCGAACAGCCTCTATGCGCGCCGGACCGACGCCTGAATTCGTCATTGTCAGCTTGAAGATCTCCCCGCCGGGATCAATCGAATCCCATGAAAGGAGCTGGACGTAAGGCCAGACGGACGACGCCGACTGGCGCCGGGCGGCCTCGGATTCCGTCAACGCCGCATAAAGTGCGACCGCTCCGGTGAATAGGCCGGCGAGAGCAAGGATTGTCTGGGCGATGTTGATCCGAACGAAGATTCGCTCTGCATGGCTGAGCGCTGGAGGCTGACCGACGCCGGGGACCGCGGGCCGTTCAGCAGCGGCGGCGCCAACGCCGGTATCGCGTTCTTTGGGCATCTCAAAGCGCCGACTGGATTTCCTTCAGATTACGAAGCGTTTGCTCTGCGCGCAGGCGAGTGTCAGGCGTCGAATCGGCGTCAGCCAGATCCTCTTCTGCGTTCTTGATGCGCTGGGCGATCATCTCAGCGCTGAGATCGGCGACATTGATCGCCTCCTCGGCGAGAACGGTGAGGCCGACAGGCGTCACCTCCGCAAAACCGCCCCGAACGAAGATACGCTTTTCTTCTGAGCCTTTCTTCACCTTCACAACTCCCGGCGCGAGGACCGACATGAACGGGGCGTGGTTGGGCAAGACGCCGAAGGCGCCTTCCGCACCCGGCGCCTCGACCATATCGACCTCGTCAGAGAGGATTTCCTTCTCCGGCGATACGAGGGTGAAGTGAAGCTTGTCAGCCATTGATCCGCCTACGCCGCTTCCGCCGCAAGGCGCTGCGCTTTCTCGATTGCGTCCTCAATGGTGCCCACCATGTAGAACGCCGCTTCCGGCAGGTGATCGTATTCCCCGTTGACGAGACCCTTGAACGAACGAACCGTATCGGCGACCGGAACCTGCACGCCCGGGAAGCCGGTGAAGACCTGCGCAACGTCGAACGGCTGCGACAGAAAACGCTCGATCTTGCGCGCACGCGCAACGACGAGTTTGTCGTCTTCTGAGAGCTCATCCATGCCGAGAATGGCGATAATGTCCTGCAGCGCCTTGTAGCGCTGGAGAATGCCCTGCACCGAACGCGCCACCTGATAATGCTCCTCGCCGACAATGCGCGGGTCGAGGATGCGCGACGTCGAGTCGAGCGGGTCGACGGCGGGGTAAATGCCTTTCTCAGCGATGGAGCGATTGAGAACCGTGGTCGCATCGAGGTGCGAGAACGACGTCGCCGGCGCTGGGTCGGTCAGGTCGTCCGCAGGCACGTAAATCGCCTGCACGGAAGTGATCGAGCCCTTGGTCGTCGTGGTGATGCGTTCCTGCAGCTGGCCCATGTCGGTCGCAAGCGTAGGCTGATAGCCGACCGCCGACGGGATGCGGCCGAGGAGCGCCGACACTTCCGAGCCGGCCTGCGTGAAGCGGAAGATGTTGTCGACGAAGAAAAGAACGTCCTGGCCCTGATCG
>CALKYG010000237.1 GCA_938003575.1 uncultured Alphaproteobacteria bacterium | reverse complement strand
TCAAGAGGGGCGATTTCGATCGTCGGCGCCGGCGTTTCGGCGATTGCGCCCGCGGCGCGCAGACGGGTTCCGGCGTCGAACGCGCCCGCCGCGACGGCGCAGGTTTCATGACTGGCTTATGCGCGATGCCGCGGCCTGCTTTCAAGCGTCGGCGGCGGCGCGGCGGAGCTTGTCGGGATTGCGCACGATGAATATGGCGGCGATCTTTTCTCCGTCGGTCTCGATCGAAAGGGTCTGATCGAGCGCGCCGTCCTGATAGAGGAGGAAGACGGGCGCGCCGTTGATGGCGGCGAGCCGGAACGCGGGCGCCAGCCCGAGACGCGCCGCCTTTCCCGCGAGGCCCGCGAAGAAACGCGCGATCTTGCCTGGGCCTCTGATCGGATTGAGCGCCGCGGTCTTCACGCCGCCGCCGTCCGAATAGGCGACCGCATCGGCGGCGAGCATCGCTTCGAGATTTTTCGCCTCGCCTGAGGCTATGGCTTCCGCGAATTTGAGCAGGAGCGTCGTGTGCTCGTCCTTTGCGATCTTGCGCGCCGGCTTTGCGCTGCGAACCGACCTTCGGGCGCGGGAGGCGAGCTGCCGGCAGGCGGCTTCCGATTTGCCGATCGCCTTTGCGATATCGGGAAAGTCCGCATCGAACACATCGTGCAGGAGGAAAGCCGCGCGCTCGGGCGGCGACAGCCGCTCCAGAGTCATCAGCAGCGCGAAGGAGAGGTCGTCCGCGTATTCGAGCGCGTTTTCCGGCGACAACCCGTCAATATCCGAGATTGGTTCGGGCAGCCACGGGCCGACATAGGTCTCACGCTTTTTCCGCGCCGATTTCATCTCGTCGAGGCAAAGCCGCGTCGCGATGGTGACGAAAAAAGCTTCGGGAGACCTGATTTCGTCAGCCGCAGCGCCTTGCGCGCGCAGCCAGGTTTCCTGCACGATGTCTTCCGCATCCGCCGCCGATCCGAGCATGCGATAGGCGAGGCCGAAAATGCGCTTCCGGCTCTTTTCAAATTCGGCGTCAAGGGTGTTCATGCGGCTCTGGCGACATCGACGGGTTTCCCGCCGATTTTGACGCGGACGCATTCCCGCGCATAGCCCAGTCCCGCCTTCACCATCGGATAGAGCCGCGACGCCTGCAAGGCGAAGGTCAGGTCGACGACGCCCCGGTCGCCCCATCTGGAGCGCACGGCCTCGCGCCGCTCATCGGCGTTTTCGCGGCGGGCGACGGCGTCGGCGAACCGGAAGGCGAGTGCGGCCTCATCGCTCATGGCGCGTTCGTCACGGCGGAGGATGGCGTCGATATCGCCGTCGGGGACCCTGGCGGCGCGAGCCATGTCGACGACAAGCTGCACGCAGGGGCCGCAATCCTCCGTCATCGCGCCGACGATCCGCGCGGCGAAGAGCGCCGTCTGCGGCGCCGCCTCCGCATGACGCGAAAGTTTCGTCACGGCGAGAAACTTGAAAAATGCAGACGGCGACACGCTGAGCAGCCAGCGCATATAGCCGACGTCATAATCAAATTGTGCGCCGAAGCGGTTGATCGCCTTCCTCGCAATCCATCTACGCATGAGTTTCTCCTTTTGACGGAAAAGCCGCCCAGATCGACAACGCGGCGGGAATGACGACAAGCGCCCATTCAAAATCGGCGTGATGAGACCGCCCGCCGACAAGGCCGGCGACGTGAATGAGGGCGTGCG
>CALKYG010000236.1 GCA_938003575.1 uncultured Alphaproteobacteria bacterium | reverse complement strand
GAATGACGTCATCGTCGACGGCGGCATGATCCTGGAGCGCGGCGGCGCGCTCCCCTTGTCGCTCTTCACCGCGGAGCGGACGGATTATTCGCTCCACCGCATTCAGCATTATACGGCGACGAAGCCTGAATATTATCAGAACTTCATTCTGTTCACGAACTATCAGCGTTATGTCGACGAGTTTGTCGAGCGCGGCAAAGCGCTGGTCGAGGCGGGGGAGATCGACGCGCTGATCGAACCCGGCGACCGCATCTGGCAAAAGGGCGCGGGCCCCTCGCGCCCGCCCCTCGCCAAACAGCCGCAAATGCCCGCCTATCATTATGTGAAGGGGCGTCACGCCGGCGTCACGCTGGTCAATATCGGCGTCGGTCCGTCGAACGCGAAAACGATCACCGATCACCTCGCGGTGTTGCGCCCCCATGTGTGGCTGATGATCGGCCATTGCGGCGGCCTTCGCCGCACGCAGCGCCTTGGCGATTATGTCCTCGCGCACGCTTATCTGCGCGAAGACAATGTTCTTGACGACGCGCTGCCGCCCTCAATCCCCTTGCCGACCATCGCCGAGGTGCAGCTCGCGATGACAAAAGCGGTTGAAGATGTCGGCGGCATGCCGAAAGGTCAGCTTAAAGAACATTTGCGCACCGGCACGGTCGTCACCACCGGCGACCGCAATTGGGAGCTGAACTTTGAAAAGATCGCAGTACGGCTCAATCAATCCCGCGCCATCGCGATCGACATGGAATCGGCGACGATCGCGGCGAACGGCTTTCGCTACCGCGTTCCATACGGCACGTTATTGTGTGTGTCTGACCGCCCGCTGCACGGGGAGATCAAACTCCCCGGCATGGCAGACGCCTTTTATCAGGCGCGCGTCTCGCAGCATCTCGAAATCGGGCTGCGCGCGATTGAGCTCCTGCGCGCGGAAGCCGACGCGGGTACGCTGCACTCTAGGAAGCTCAGAAGTTTTGATGAGCCGTTCTTGAGATAAGGCTTGCCATGGTGCTAGGGCTCCGCCGCGCCGCAAGGCGCAAACGATGCCGAGGCTCTAATCGCCGCCGGATGAAACTTCAGCGGCAGGCCATTGTGAATAATCTCAGGTGCGCCGGCTTCACAGCCCACGCTCATAAATCCTGTAGGTCTTGTAGATCTCGCCGCCCATGTCTTTGAGCATGTTCAGCATGTCCTTGTTGACCTCTAGGATCCACGAAAGCTCGGACGAAGTGACGCCGTGGTCCATGTTCGCTGAGTTCACCATCTCGATGATCTTGTAGGCGAAGGCGGCGCCGATCGGCTTGCCGTGGAGTCTTTTCCGGACGCCCATCAGCGGCATGCGCGCCTGGCTGAGTTTTTTCACTTTCAACCGCCACAACAGTTTCACCCAGTTGAACGGCAGTAATTTGCCGTCGAAATCCTTGACCGCCTCCATCACGTTCGGCAGGACAAGGCCGAAAGCGACCGGCTCGCCGTCAAGCTCGCAGAAGATGATGTTATAGGGTTCGATGATCGGGCGAAGCTCCTTCGCCATATGGGCGATCTGCTCCTCCGTCATCGGAACAAATCCCCAATTGTCGCTCCATGCGTCCTTGTAGATGTCGACAAGCGTTCGGATCTCCTCGTCGAACCGTTTGAAGTCGATATTGCGGATGGTGACTTTGGGGCCCCTCAGCGCGCGCTCGATGAACTTCATGCGTCTTTCGGGGATGAACTGCCGGCGCGGAATGTAGCGCAGGGCGTACATGTCCATCGCCTTTGAATAGCCCGCCGCCTCGACATGGCGCTGATACCACTCGCGCCCATGCGGCATCATTACATAGGGCGGCGTATCGAATCCGTCGATCAAAAGCCCGCACTCCTCGTTGACGCTGAAAGAGAAAGGGCCGGCGATCTTGTCCATGCCGCGCGGGCGCATCCAGTCTTCGGCGGTCTTGAGGAGAGCGGCGAACACCTCCGCATCGTCTATCGCATCGAGAAAACCGAAATGGCCGGTCTTCTCGTTATAGTGTGCGAGATAGAGCGGATTGATGAAGGCGCTTATCCTGCCCGCGACCGCGCCGTTCTTCTTCGCGATGAAAAGCTGAACGTCGGCGCCCTTCAGCGCCGGGTTCGAGGCGGGGTTCAGGCGCGCATCAACTTCGAATTCAAGCGGCGCGACGAAATGCGGATCGTCCTTGAAGGGAACTTTACCGGCGGCGATGAACGCCTTGCGGCCGGCTGCGCCTTCGACAGGTTTGACAATAATTGGTGAGGCGGTTGCGCCGTCGTCCATGGCAGGCTCCCTTTCGGTCGCCCGGAAATGGCGGGCGTCAGTCTTTCAGCCTGATTTCCACGGACGCGCCCGTCTCGGCAACCTCAAAAAGCGCCTCCTCGACCGATGGCGGGCCAAAACGGATCTTGGGGTTGCGGGAGACGCCATAAGGCTCGACAGGTAGACCGAGCGCACCCTTGTCGAACTTCCGGTTAGCGTTTTCGTCATGGTAGGCGACGACGGCCCAAAGCCCGGGCTCCGGCGCATTAAGGCAGAACTGGGTGACTGGCGCGTGAGCGGCGTAGCGCACTCGGAAAAGCCGGCCCTTCTTATTCAGGAAGCCCTCTGGGTCATTCCGGAACAGTTCAGCGGTCATCAGCCCGGCGCTTTTCTTGACGCCCGTTACAGTGACGCGGATTTCGTTCGGCTCGCCCTTGCAGCTTACATGACTGAATGCGGCGACATCGGCCGCCGCGGCGGGTCCCACCGACAACGCCGCCGCCA
>CALKYG010000235.1 GCA_938003575.1 uncultured Alphaproteobacteria bacterium | reverse complement strand
GTTTCGGCGAGGTCATCGCCGCCGCGACGCAGACCGGCAATCACGTCGCCATCGACTTCGGCAACGGCGACGTGCTCATCATCCGAAACACACTCGTCAGCGCGCTCCATGCGGATGATTTCACGTTCGGGTAGTGGGGGCCGCCCGCGTGGACGGCGGCTTTCAACGCCCGCCGCCCCCACAATATAGGGCCGGAACAGTAAGAGCTGTCTGAAAACGCGATTCGGCCGCGCCATTGAAAGCGGCGTCACACCGTCTTAAGCAATTTGTCAGCATGGCCGGCTATCATACAGACGGCGGCGCGGCCAATCAGAGGGCGGATCAGATGAAGGGCATCATTCTCGCGGGCGGGACGGGCACGAGGCTTTATCCGATTACGCGGGCGGCGTGCAAACAGTTGCTGCCGATCTACGACAAGCCGATGATCTACTACCCGCTGACGACGCTGATGCTCGCCGGCATCCGCGACATCCTGATCATCACGACGCCGGAGGACAAGGCGATCTTCGAGCGGCTGCTCGGCGACGGCCGCGATTGGGGCGTTTCGTTGAGCTATGCCGCGCAGCCGAAGCCCGAAGGGCTCGCGCAGGCGTTCATCATCGGCGAGTCGTTCATCGGCGGCGACAGATGCGCGCTCGTTCTCGGCGACAACATATTCTACGGACACGGGCTTGCGGCGATGCTTCAGGATGCGGCGACGCTGAAAACAGGCGCTGTCGTCTTCGGCAGCCATGTCAACGATCCCGAACGATACGGCGTCGTTGAGTTCGACAAGGATGGCCGTGCGGTTTCGATCGAAGAAAAGCCCGTGAAGCCGAAATCGAACTACGCGGTCACAGGCCTGTATTTCTACGATGAGAGCGTGACTGACCGCGCAAGGCAGGTGAGGCCGTCCGCGCGCGGCGAGCTTGAAATCACGACGCTGAACCAGATGTATCTTGAAGACGGCCTTCTCAATGTGAAGCTGCTTGGGCGCGGTTTCGCCTGGCTCGACACGGGGACTTACGCTTCGCTTCTCCAGGCCGCACAGTTTGTGCAGACGGTCGAGGAAAGGCAGGGACTCAAGATCGGCTGCGTCGAGGAGGTCGCCTATCGCCGCGGCTATATCAGCGCCGATCAGCTGGCCGCGCTCGCCGAGCCGCTCAAAAAGAGCGGTTACGGCGTCTATCTCGAGCAGATCCTGCGCGAGCGTGTTTTCTGATGCGGCGCCGCGTGACGCGGCGTCATTTTCCTGCTTTGATGGCTCAATCAACCGGCCCCCCAGCGAGGCCCCGCCGGTCGAGTAATTGATGACCGGCGCAGCTCCCGGCGTGGGCCGAAACCCGCCCAAGGGAGCCTTGTATGGAGAAGAAACATCACAAGTCGCGTTGCGCGGTCATTGTAGGCGCGCAAGGCGTCGGCAAAACGACGCTGTTGTCGGAAATGATCAGACGCGCCGGCGCCCAACCGCCGGCGTTCGACTGTTCAGCGGAAGCCAAAGAGTTCGGCACGACGACCGAGCCGAATTTTGCGCGGTTCGACTATCTCGGCGAGAAATGGTCGGCGATCGATTGCCCGGGATCGGTGGAGCTGTTCGAGACGAGCCTCGAGCTTGTTGCAGCCGCCGATATAGCGGTCGTCGTCGCCGGCCCCGACCCCGACCGCGCAGGCGCCGTCGCGCAGCACCTGAAGTTTCTCGACGATCATTCAATCCCGCACGTCATATTCATCAATCGCACAGATGAGGCGCAATCGCGGATCCGGGACCTTCTTGAAGCGCTGCAGGCGCATTCGACGCGGCCGCTCGTCCTGCGTCAGGCGCCGCTCTGGGAGAATGGAAGAATTGTCGGCGCCGTCGATCTCGTCAGCGAACGCGCGTGGAAATATCGAGAGGGCGCGCCCTCTGATCTCGTCGAGATTCCTGAATCCGATCTGGCGCGCGAGCGCGAGGCGCGGGAAGCGCTGCTCGACACGCTGGCGGATTTCGACGACGCGCTGATGGAGCAGATTCTGGAGGACAGGACGCCGCCGAGCGAAGATGTCTTCGCCCTGATGGCGAAAGAGCTTGTCGAAGATCTGATCGTTCCGGTCGTTCTCGGTTCTGCGGCGCACGGCAACGGCGTCACACGCCTTCTGAAGTTATTGCGGCACGAAGCGCCGGACGTTGAAATGGCGGCGTCGCGCGCACACCTCAACGGCGGCGCAGACGTCGCTTCGGTTATCCGGACGATTCACGCCCCCCATGCCGGAAAGATTTCCGTCGTTCGCATCTGGAAGGGCGCGCTGAAAGACGGCGCCGCCGTCAACGGCGGACGCGTTTCCGGACTGCTCGCCCTTAACGGCGAGTCAAGAACGAAGATCGACATGGCGGAAGCCGGCGATGTTGCGGGAATTCCGCGCATCGAGGCGCTTGAGGTCGGCGACCGCATTATCGACGGCGCGATCCGCAAGGGCGCGCGGCCGCAGACGGGGTCGGCGCTTTTCGCCCTTGCAATCAGGGCGAAGAATGAGCGCGATGACGTGCGGCTGTCGGCCGCTCTTGCAAAACTGATCGACGAGGACGTCTCGCTCACGACTGAGCGGCGCGCCGACACGGGCGAA
>CALKYG010000234.1 GCA_938003575.1 uncultured Alphaproteobacteria bacterium | reverse complement strand
GCAACAAGCGCGCCCGCCACCAGCGCTTCTGTCGCACCTAGAAGCCTTCGCCCGTAATAGTAAGTGACGGCGACAAGACCTCCCGCATATAGAACACTTGGAAGGGAGGCGGAGATTTCACTCTTGCCAAATATGAGGAATGAGGCGGCCATAGGCAGCACGTATAGGTGACGAAGATCCCAGTGACGCGGCCCTAATCGCGGTCCGTCCTCCAACCACCCGATCGCGGCGGAAATATAACGCGTCTCATCGTGTGGTCCGAGGCCGTGCCACCAGATCGCGAGGGAGAGACAAAACAGCGCCGCAAGGACTAATGAAGCGAACCATGCGCCATGCACCCGCATTCTTGGCGGATGAGACGACCCCAAGGCTCCGTTCGGCTCGCTCATTTCCTTCTTCTTCGTGACTGCCGCCGAAAAATGACCTGATTCTTGTTCCCGGATCCTTTTGCACGATTTCCGTCAGAAGACGGCGCCCGAACCTTGCGCTCATCAGGTTCGGATTTTTCCTTCGTCTATGCGCCGAACCACAACCTCTTTCTGCCCGCCCAAATGATATGAAAGCGCGCAATATGCAAATGTGCACGCGCTGTAGACATAGTAAAATTGATGGTATGCGCCCGCTAATCCGGCGAACACCCAACCGCGATTGCCTTTAAAGAAGCCGATCAAGTCGCGGTTCAAGTAAACAACCGCGAGAGACAAAAAGGCGAAAATTACAGGGGCCGCAGGCCAAAAGGCCGGAATGAGCGCCGCCGCCATGCTCAACCACCAAATTCCAGCGATGCCCGCCTTTATTCTTTCCGCGCCTGACACATTCAGATCATCGTTCATGCCGCGGCCGGTGAGAATGAGGTGGGACCAGGGGATAGCGCGCTGGAAAATATCCGTCTTCACGACTTCAGGCAGAGTCCAGCGCTTCAAATGCGTACCCAACAGGGCGGGCGCAAGCCGGATTGAATACCCGGCGCGCCGCATTCTGAAACCGAATTCGATATCCTCTATTGAGGGGCGGCCGTAACGGGCCCCGTCAAAACCGCCGAGTTCGAGGTACACATTTCGGCGTATCGCCCCGCAACCCGACCAAAATGTATCGGAGTCCTCGCGCCCGCGCTGGTGGTAATACCGGTGGACGAGATTTTTGTACTGAGATGCAAAGTTTTCCGCGGGTGGATCCCTGTCGTATGAGCCGAATACCGCCGCGACTTTTTCGTCTTTAAATGCCTTCAAGAGAACGACCGCCCCGGAATCGTGCGCTACGACATCCGCGTCAACAAGCCAGAGTATGTCACCTCGTGCAATCGTGGCCGCATGATTACGAGCAGCGCCCCGCCCTGCATTACTCGACATTCGAACGACGGTCGCGCCGAGACTTTGCGCCATAGCGACGTTGGACGGGTCCGGAGAGCAATCGTCAACGACTAGTACTTCGAGTACCTCGCCTCTGTCTCGCATGGCGATAAGCGGAGGCAACGAAAGTTTCAAATAATGCGCCGCATTATAGGCAGGCATGATGACGCTGATCGTCAACAGTTTATCACGGTTCGTCACCGCGTCGGTGCTCATGGCCATGCTCCAGCCGCGATGTGATTACTTGATTGCGAGAAAGCCTTCGAAACAAATGTATTTGCAGATCGACATCATGTCGGAGAAGCCGGCGCGGCGAAGAAGCCCGAGATTTCCCTCGGTGGAGAAAGGCTCAAGAACTCCCTTGAGGCTGCGCGTTTTCGACAGTATTTCCTCCGATGAAAAGCCCTGCCGAACCTTGAAGTCGTTATAGAGCGATACGCAGATGTCCTGAAACCTTGCGTCGGGACCGCGGACTTTTTCGAACATAATGAATGCGCCTCCCCAGTTGAGGGCGTTGTATATCTTGTCGAAAATCGCTTGTCTGTTCCGCGGCGGCGTGAACTGCATCGTGTAGTAAGAAACAATCAGATCTGCAGGTTCTAGATCAAAGCTGCGAATATCTTCGACATAGAGTTCGATGTTATCGACACCGGCGCAATGCTTCTTGGCCTTCTCAATCATCGGCTTCTCGGTATCTATGCCGATCCACCGGGCGTTGGGTTTGCCCTTGTTGTGCAGCGCGAGCTTCTTGAGCAGCTCCCCCGTCGAGACCCCTATTTCGTAACATGTACTTTCGTTGGTGACGAAATAGTCGCTGAACTGGCAAACAAGGTCGTGCCCCTCCACGTACATGGGCACCGATTGACGGATATGATCGACAAACGTCTCAGCGACGTCGCCGCCAAAATTCCATCCGGCGTTGCCCGCTTCAATCTTGTGTCCGACGTTCATCCGTACCTCTCACCATCAATAGATACCGGTCACGCAAGTGCTGTGCCATTCTAGGCCGAAATCTCGAGTTTTGAAGCGATAGCATGCGCCTTTTCCGAGGTCTCTCGCAGTCCCTTGGCGGCCGCCAGCGAGGCGACAAGGTTAAAATATGCGTAGAGGGCGCTTCTCTCGCTCCAGAAAGTCGAAAAGGCGTTCCTCGCCGCCTCGCCGGCTTTCGCTCGCAAGGGAGCATCAGCGGCAAAACGAAGTCCTGCCTCGACAACCTCGCCTGGACTGTCAA
>CALKYG010000233.1 GCA_938003575.1 uncultured Alphaproteobacteria bacterium | reverse complement strand
AGGCGGGCGTCGCGGAGATCGCTGAAAAGACCGTGAAGTGTTTCCGCCGGACCGTTCCCGCGGCGGTGCCCGGCATTGCCTTTCTGTCGGGCGGACAGTCTGATGAAGAAGCGACAGCCAATCTGAATGCGATGAACGCCGAGTATCGCAAGGCGATGCCGTGGGCGCTGTCCTTCTCCTACGGCCGGGCGTTGCAGGCGGCGCCCCTCAAAGCCTGGGGCGGCAAGGCGGAGAATGTCGCCGCCGGCCAGCGCGCCTTTGCGCACAGGGCCAGAATGAACGGCCTCGCCCAGCTCGGCGAATGGTCTGACGGGCTCGAAAAAGCGGCCTAGGCCAAACTCGCCGCAAATCACGATTGAGGCCTCGGCGCGTGCTGCGGCCCGTTTTGGCGTTCGCTCCGCACTTCTTGAAAAGCGGGCGGCGGCGCATTATGAAAAGTAAACTAGTCAGTGTAATCAGAACAAGAAGCCCAGCCAGGACGCCGCCATGAGCAACCCAGCCCCGCTTCCATTGAAGCCCGAAGACCTCGTTTACGTTCAAGGGTTTGCAACCCCGCCCAGCCCGAAATTCCGTCCCCTGCACGCGCTGGTTTCGGCCGTGAAGCTGATTCTTAACAAAGACGATACGCGGCAGGTGTTCGAAGTCGTCACAGCGCTCTCGCGCGATTCCGGCCGGCGCCTTTTCAACCGGTTTGTCTCAACGCCTTACGGCCGCCGCGTCGTGACCGAGCCCGTCTTGCTTGAGGACATCCTTGGCGATTTTGCGAGCCTTCGAAAATACCCTGAAGGCTCGTTCGGAAAGGCTTATGTCGATTTCATGGACGAAGCGGGCTTCACGCCAAAGGGCCTCATCGACGCTGCGGATGAAGCGGGGATCGGTCTCAGGGATTATCCGGAACTCGCCGAATTCAGGCGCGCGTTCACCCATCTCGAGGTCAGTCACGACCTCTGGCACGTGATAACAGGCTATGGGCGCGACCCGCTCGGCGAAATCTGCAATCTCGTTTTCACTCGCCGTCAGACCCGCAATCCCGGGCTCAGACTGATCATTTTCATGGGCCTTTCGGCGATCAAGCTCGAACGCTGGTCGATGCCCGCGCTGAAGGCCGCGCGCGAAGCTGCAAGGATGGGCGATAGCGTCGATTTCCTTCTACAGCATGATGTTGCGGAGCTGCTGCGCCGCCCGCTTGCGGAAGTTCGCGCGGAGCTCGGCTTCATCGAACCGAAGGTCTACAACGCTATTCCGTATACAGAGAAGCATGCCGTCCTTCGCCCGAAGGTGAAGCAAACGCAATCGCAGCGGGAACAGGCGAAAGGTCTCGCCGAGGCGGCGTGAGCGAGGAGCGGCGGCGGCCGCCCTCGAGGATCGACCTTGAACCGTGATTGAGGTACCTTCTCCCCGAGCGATGGGGACGATCGTGCCGGATATCTTCCTATCCTATAATCGTGACGATCAGGACCGCGCCAGGATCTTTGCCGAGGCGTTGGAGCGCGATGGCCTTTCGGTCTGGTGGGACGTCGGTCTGAGGGTCGGCGAAGCCTATGACGAAGTGACCGAACGCGCGCTCAGGGAGGCGAAGGCCGTCGTCGTGCTGTGGTCGAAAAAATCGGTCTCGTCGCGCTGGGTCCGCGCCGAGGCGACTCTGGCGCAGCGCAACAAGACGCTTTTTCCCTGCATGATCGAGGCGTGCGAACGTCCGATTATGTTTGAACTGACGCAAACGGCTGACCTTGCGCATTGGCGCGGCGCCGAAGACGACCCGGCCTGGCGCGTCTTTCTCTCCGACCTCAGGCGCTTCATCGCCGGCGAAATCGCGACGCAGTCGGAGCCCGACCGCATTATGGGTAAGGGCAAAGCGCCCCTTTCCGGCTTTGTCCTTGATCGTCGGGCGGCGCTCGCCGCCGGCGGCGGCGCCGCCGCCCTTGCGGCGGCGTATTTCGCATTCCGGCCGCACTGGCCGGCGCTCGCTGAAAACGGCGTCGCCGTCCTGCCGTTCCGCAATCTTTCCGGCGACGCAAAGCAGGACTATCTTTGCGCCGGCCTTGCGGCTGAGGTCCGGTCAGTCTTGGCGCGCAACGCCTCATTGCGCGTTGTCGCGCAAGCATCCTGCGAAGCAGTCAAGCAGCGCGCGCTGGCGGCGTCGGAAATGGCGAAGGAGCTCGCCGTATCGTTCCTTCTCGACGGCAATGTCAGCTTTGCCGGCGATCGGTTCAAGGTCGCGACCGAGCTCATCGACGGCAAGACCGGATTCAGCAAATGGTCAGAATCCTTCGATCACCCCATGGCGGAGCTGTCGCAGGTTCAGGACGCGATCGCCGCAGCGGTGACAAGAGAACTCGCCGTCGATATCAAAGATCCGGAGGAGGGCGCTTCATTCGGCGCAACCAGGGATTCCGCCGCTTTTGACGACTACCTCAAGGGCAACGAACTGTACGCCCTTGCAACGAGCCTGGAAGCTGATCTCTCCGCTTTGGCGCATTTCGATCGCGCCCTGGCCCGCGACCCGAATTTCGGCGCAGCATACGCCGCAAAGGCTCGGTCGCTGACGTCGCTCGGCAACACGGCTGACAATATCGTCAAGGCGCATCTCTATTACGAGAGCGCTGCCGAAGCGGCGCGGCGGGCGATAGAATTCGGGCCGTCCTCCGCGGACGCCTATTCGACGCTGGGCTATGTGCTCTTCCAGGCGCAGTTGAAGGTCGCAGAGGCGCGCGAACCCTATGAAAGATCCTATAGGCTGGGCGCCGGATACGCGCCGGTGATTGCGCGTTATGCGCTGTACGCCGCCGCTACGCGCCGCTTTGACACTGCGAGAGAGGCGATCGCGCGCGCGCGCGAACTCGATCCTCTGAACGCCACAATCCACCGCGGGGTCGGATTCGTGCAGTATGCTGAAGGAAAGTATGAGGCGTCGATTCAGTCAGTGACGAATGCGCTGTCGTTGAATCCCAAACTGAGCGACTCTCATGCGCGTATCGCCATGGCCAAGATTGCGCTCGGACGGCCGGATGAGGCGATCGACGCGGCGAAGAATGAGAAAAGCGGCATGATGCGCCTGCCGGCCATTGCGATTGCGGCGCGCCGGATTGATGATTCGTCCGCTGCCGAGGCAGCGCTTGCGGAGCTTGTCTCGAAATACGGCGACGCCGGACTTTATCAACAGGCGCAGGTGCTTTCGGGCTGGGGGCGCGCCGACGAGGCGATGACCGTCCTCAAACGCGCGCTCGAGCTCGGGGATTCCGGTTTAACCTACGCCTATATCGATCCGACGCTCGACGCCTTGCGCAGGCGAGAGGATTTCAAGCTGCTGCTGAAATCGCTCGGGTTCATATAATCCGAGCCTCGCCAGGGCGGAACGGTCATGGACGTGCGTTATGGCCGTCGAGAGCCGTGGGCCGTGTCGCGCCGGCGTCGAAGGCGAAGAGCGAATAGCCCTCGCCGCCGCGCCAATGTTCGAGGATGGCGCATCCCTCCGCCGCAGGGCTGATGGAATTGCGGACGAAGCCGTCTTCCGATGTCGCGATCCAATCGCCGACCCAGAAATCAAGCGCCGTTCCTTCAGCGGCGACCCTGCAAGGCGGCTCGGCTGCTGCGGCGGCGAGAATCAGCGACGTCAGGGGCCTCCCAATTTGCGCGGCTTCATACTATTGCCTCGGCATGACTGAAGCGTGCCGCCTTTATCTCATCACGCCGCCCATGATCCCTGATATCGGGCGGTTCGCCGAAACCCTGAAATCCGTCTTGGGCGGCGGCGATGTCGCCTGCCTGCAACTGCGACTGAAGTCGTACGACGGGGTTCCGGCAGGCGACGATGACATTCTCAGGGCGGCGGAAGCGATTGCGGGGGTCGTCCGCCCAGCCGGCGTTCATTTCCTGATCAATGATCGGCCTGATCTTGCGAAACGCGCAGGCGCGGACGGCGTGCATGTCGGCCAGCAGGATGTGCGCTGTGAAGAGGCGCGGAAAATTCTCGGGGTTGAGGCGACCATAGGCGTCACGTGCCACAATTCTTATGATCTTGCGATGCGCGCCGGAGAGGCCGGGGCCGACTACGTCGCGTTTGGCGCATTCTTTCCGACGCGGACGAAAGAGGCTCCCTTGCGCGCCGACGCTTCGCTGATCGAAGATTGGGTGATGGCGACGACAGTGCCCTGCGTCGCAATCGGCGGGATCACGGCGGACAATTGCGCCCCGATCGTCCGCGCCGGCGCCGATTTCATAGCGGTCTCGAGCGCCGTCTGGAATGACGCGGAAGGCCCGCAGAAGGCGGTGAAAAGGCTTGCCGAGGCGATCCGCGCCGCGCGCTAGCCTTCCCGGCACGATTGATGCTCCGGCGGCCCCGGGCAGCGTGTCAGGGGCGGCCATTCATGGGTCGAGTTCAACGGATTTTGCTGATCGGGACGGCGACCGCCTCCCTCGCCTGTCCCGGAATGGCGCAGGAATGGCGGGCGCAGTCGCGGGCGATGTCGTCCCCAAAGGCGCTTGAAACGCTGGTCAACTCGCCCGCGCCGGCCTCGCCGAAATCGGCGACCGGCCCGGACAGGCTGCAAATGGAGCTTGCGCACAAGGCGCTGCTTGAACGCGATTTTGAGAAAGCGATGGCGCTCGCCGAACCGCTCGCGCGACGCGGCGACGCCGCCGCCAATCATCTTCTCGGTTATCTTTACGAAAAGGGATTGGGCGTAAGGACGGATATCGGCGCGGCGCTTCGTCACTATGGCGACGCCGCGATCGCGGGCAACGCAGACGCGCAGCTTGCGCTCGGCGTTCTCGCTTTCGAAGGCAACGGAGTTTACCCGGATTTCGAGCGCGCAGCGGGCTGGTTTCGTCTCGCCGCCGCCCAGGGCGATCCGCGTGCGGATGTTCGTCTCGGGCTCATGTATGCAGAAGGATTGGGAGTTGCGCAAAGCAGCGTCGCCGCCGCGCACCATTTCGCCAAGGCGGCAAGCAGGGGCGACGCCGAGGGCGCGTTCTGGCTCGGCCTTTCCTGGCTCAACGGCGACGGCTTGCCGCAAAGCTATCAAAAGGCTGCTGCGAATTTCAGCGATGCGGCTGCCCGCGGCCATGCGGAGGCCGCTTACCATCTGGGGCTCATTTACGATTCTCCGGCGCTCGGAGCGCCCGACGCCGACAAGGCGGTCAGGTACATGCGGCAAGCGGCGGAAGGCGGATTTGCGCCGGCAAACACGGCGATGGGATTGATGGTTCATCGCGGCGATGCGGAAGGCCTCGCCGCCGACTGGTTTGAGCGCGGCCTTCGCGCCGGCGATGCGCAGTCCGCCTTTCTATACGCTGTCGCCTTGTCCGAAGGAGACGGACGCGAAAGGGACATACCGGCCGCGATGGCGATCGCGGACCGGCTGATAGCCTCCGCGGACACGCCAGAGCCGCTGAAGGCGCAGGCCGCCGCGCTCAAGAAAGCGGTCCGGCTGCGCACGCCGCCGCCCCTCAGCTTGCGAAACTGATCGGCCTCCAATCCGCGGCCGTGACGCGCGGTGGAAATCCGATCGGCTGACGGGGCGAGTTAAAGTTTCCCTTTTGTTCCGAACCGCCTAGTCTCGCGCCATGACGGGCGTGATTCGCATTTTGGGCATCGATCCGGGCTCCGGCGCGACCGGGTGGGGCGTCATTGAGGCCTATGGAACGCGGCTTTCCTTCCTCGCGGCCGGCGTGATCCGCCCTAAACGCACGCTCTCCCGCGCCGACAGGCTCGCCGCGATCCATGAGGGACTCGCCCAGCTCATCGCGGAGTCGACGCCGGCGGAGGCGGCCGTTGAGGAAACCTTCGTCAACGCCAGCCCTCGCGACGCGCTGGTTCTGGGGGAGGCGCGGGGCGTCGCGCTGCTGGCGCCGGCGCTCGCCGGGATTCCAGTAGCCGAATACGCGGCCAATACCGTGAAAAAATCCGTCGTCGGGCGCGGTCACGCCGACAAGGGGCAGGTTCAGGCGATGGTCCGTGTTCTGTTGCCGACTTCCGGCGCGCAGGCGGCGGACGCCGCCGACGCCCTCGCCTGCGCCATCTGTCACGCGCATCACCGGGGAATGCGTGAAGTCATGAAGGCCAGCGCATGATCGGACGTCTGAAGGGAACTGTAGCCGCGATCGACGCCGATACTGCGCTTATCGATGTTGCGGGCGTCGGTTATGAAGTGCACGCTCATGCGCGGCTCTTGTCTCATCTCGCCGTCGGCGACGCGGCGACGCTCAGCATAGAGACGATCGTTCGCGAGGACCTCATTCGCCTCTATGGATTTGAGAATGACGGCGAGCGCCGCGCGTTTCGTCTGTTGACGGGCGTTCAGGGGGTCGGCGCGAAGCATGCGCTCGCCGTGTTGCAGGTGTTGCCGCCGGACGATCTCTATGATGCGATCGTCGCTGAAGACATAACGGCGATAGCCCGGGCGCATGGCGTCGGCCGGAAGCTTGCGCAGCGCATTGCGACCGAGCTGCAATCAAAACTCGGCGCTCTCGCGGGCGCTTCGGGCGGGACGCTGAAAATCATCGCGCGTCAGCTCGCGGCCGGAGCGGATAAATCGCCGGCCGCCGCAAAGGCGTCCGTTCTCGCCGACGCCGTGTCGGCGCAGTGCCATCTCGGCTATGACAGCGTCGAGGCGCGCCGCGCGGTCGATGCGGCGGCCGCGGGGGCGGGCGGGGAGGCGAGTGTTGAAGGCCTGATCAAGCGAGCGCTGAAGGAACTGGCGGCGGCATGAAGAGCAATCTCGCAAAAGACGACCGCCTCACCGACGGTGAACGCCAGGCCGATGACGCCGACGCCGCGCTGCGGCCGAAGCGGCTTGACGATTTCGTCGGCCAGCCGCGCGCGAAGGACAATCTCCGCATCTTTGTCGAAGCGGCGAAGGCGCGGGGCGAGGCCTTGGATCACGTGCTCCTTCACGGCCCGCCGGGCCTCGGCAAAACGACATTGGCGCAGATCGTCGCCAACGAGCTTGGCGTCAATTTCCGCTCGACTTCAGGACCGGTCATCACGAAGGCGGGCGATCTCGCCGCGCTCCTCACCAATCTTGAAAAGGGCGATGTTCTGTTCATTGACGAGATTCACCGCCTGACGCCTGCCGTTGAGGAAGTGCTCTATCCCGCGATGGAGGATTATTGTCTCGACCTCATGATCGGCGAGGGGCCGTCGGCGCGTTCAGTCAAGATTGACCTTCCGCGCTTCACGCTGATCGGTGCGACGACAAGGTCAGGCCTGCTCGCGAAGCCCTTGCTCGATCGCTTCGGCATTCCGGTGCGGCTTGATTTCTACGACCATGGCGATCTGCAGAAGATCGTCATGCGCGGCGCGTCGAAACTTGGCGCCGCGATGTCGGAAGACGGCGCCATGGAAGTCGCGCGGCGCTCCCGCGGGACGCCGCGGGTTGCGGGGCGGCTGCTGCGCCGCGTGCGGGACGTTGCGACAGTGGAGGCGGCGGCGGCGATTGACCGCGCCGTCGCCGACCGCGCGCTTCAGCGGCTGGAAATCGACGGCCTCGGCCTCGATCCGCTCGACCGGCGGTATCTAAGGCTCATCGCCGATCATTTCGGCGGGGGACCCGTCGGCGTCGAAACGATCGCGGCCTCGCTCGCCGAAGCGCGCGACGCGGTTGAGGATGTGATTGAACCCTTTCTGCTTCAGTGCGGCCTGATACAAAGAACGCCGCGCGGCCGCGTGTTGTCGGCGAGCGCCTGGAAGCATCTTGGGCTTCCGGCGCCGGCGGGTTCGCCCGCCGACCTGTTCGGAAAATGAGCGCGCTTTACCGTCATAGCGATCCGGCGCATTCTCGCGGCGCAGACATTGAAAGAACGAGCGGTTCATGGGCTTTCCGGTCATCAGGGCGTTCAGCGCGACTTTTGCGTATCTCATGCGGCATGGCGCCGATTTGCTGAAAGCGCTTTGGCTGCCGGTCGGGCTGATCGTCGCCCTTCAGCTCTATGTGATGCCGTCGTTTTTCTCGTCCTTGTCGTCGATCATTGCGCTCGGAGAAAATCCAGAGCCTTCAGAAGCTGCAAGCGCGCTCGGCGACCTCGCCAAATGGGGTCTTGTCCTGACGGCGGGATCGGCGATCGCCTATCCCATGATCACGGTGGCGAGCCTGCGCCATGTCGTGCGCGGCGACGAATTGAAGGCGCCTTTCTACCTTCGCTACGGCGGCGACGAGCTGCGCGTCCTCGCCGCCTATATTCTGATCAGCATCATGGTCATCCTGATTTCAGTCGTCGGCGGTCTCGGCGCGACGATTGTCGTCATGGTCCTTACGCTCGTCGCGCCGCAGGCGCGCCAGCTCTTGTCGGTTATCGGCGAATTCGCCGTCAATCTGGTGTCGGTCTGGTTTCGCGTGCGCCTTGCGACGCTCTATCCAGCCTCGCTTGCAACCGGCACGATCGGATTCGGCGCCGCCTGGGCGTCGACGAAAGGAAGCGCCTGGAGCCTGTTTTTCTTTTTCGTGCTGGTCGGCCTCGCCCTGCTGCCGTTTGCGGTTCTGGTGATGGCGCCGTTCGCGGGCGAGTTTTTTCCGCACTTTCGACGTCTGGCTGAAGCGGGACAAGACACTCTGGCTGCTCGGGAGGCTCTGATTCCAATGCTCGACGCGTTTGGAAAGCTTTACAGCCCCGAGAATCCCTCCTTCGCTTTGTTCGTTCCGCTGCTTTTCGTCTCGACTCTCGTTTCGAGCGCGGTGCTGAACGTCGCATCGGGGATCGCCTGGCGCTTCCTGACTGACGGCGGTCCCGGGCGGCAGGCGGCGGCGCAGAGCATTGCGGCCTGACAATGACCGGGACCGTTACCGCTGACGGCGTCCGCGCTGCGGCAAGACGCATCGCCGGCGCCGCCGTGAAGACGCCGCTGCTCGAAAACGAATGGCTCAACCAACGCGCCGGCGGACGCGTGCTGATGAAAGCGGAGACGCTGCAGCATGGCGGCTCATTCAAATTTCGCGGGGCGATGAACCGCCTGTCGAAGCTCTCGCCTGATGAAAGGAAACGCGGCGTGATCGCCTGGTCATCCGGCAATCACGCGCAGGGAGTTGCGCGCGCGGCGCGCCTATTTGGGATGCGCAACGTCATCGTGATGCCGATGGATGCGCCCGCCTTAAAGATTGCGCAGGTCAAGGCCTATGGCGGCGAGATCATCTTCTTTGATCGTTACAGGGAGGATCGCGAGGAGATCGGCAAACGGTTCGCCGCCGAACAGGGGCTCGCCTTCGCGCCTCCATTCGATCATGTCGACATCATTGAGGGACAGGGCACTCTCGCGCTTGAAGCGGTCGAGCAGGCGGCGGCGCTCGGAACGACGTTCGACGCCTTCGTCATCTGCTGCGGCGGCGGCGGCATGACTTCGGGCTGCGCGACGATTCTGGAAAGCGCCTCGCCGGCGACTGAAGTCTTCATCGCCGAGCCCGAGGGCTATGACGAGACCTGGGCCTCCATCATCGCCGGACGGAAGTTGCAGGCGGACGTGTCGCGTAAAACCATCTGCGATGCGCTCGCGACGGCGGCGCCGGGCGACATCACATTTCCGGTCATGCAGCGTCTGGTGAAAGGCGGCTTCTCGCTTTCCGACGACGAGGTCGCTGAAACGATCGCCTGGGCGTTCAAATATCTAAAGCTCGTTCTGGAACCCGGCGGCGCCGTCGCGCTTGCCGCCGTTTACCATAAGAAACTCAATGCCGAGGGGCGGACCGTCGGCCTCACCCTTTCAGGGGGAAACATCGATCCTGGCCTGTTTGCGGAAATCCTTGGCCGTTTCGGCTGACCCCGGTCCTGAAGGCGTTTTTCCCCACTCATTGAAATGTTATAAAGTAGCCCTATCTACTAAGGCAGGCCGGAGGCTTTCTTGCGGGCTTTCACCGTTTGATAGCCAATATGTGGCCTGATTGGGAGGCGCGAAGGCGCACCCCTGTGAACGGAGGCGTTGGCCGATGGCCAATTGGAAAGAGACGAATCGGACACGCGGTCATGGCGCGACGCCGATCAGCGTCCGTGAGCTTGCAGAACTGGGCGGCAAGAAGCTCGTTTATGTAAGGACCGTGCTCGCGAGCGAAGTCATTGACGACCTCGTTGACGACGACACCGGCGTCTTGATCGATATTCCGGGCGACACGACCCTTTATTCCGTGCATGCGGGAGACGGACAGCGCATCGCGCTCGTCGGCGACCGGGCGCTCGCCTTTGCGGCGGCGCGTCAGCATGAGATGACGCCGGTCAGCGTTCACTGACCGGGTATCTATAAACAAATCAACAAATTAGGCGGCTGCGTTTGATTGGGCGGTGTCGGCCGCAATCGCGAACAGCGCCTCGGGGGTCGCCGCGCCGCGAAGAGCTTCGCGGATCCTTTCCTCGCGGAGCAGGCGCGAAACCTTGGCGAGCGCCTTCAGATGGGCCGCTGTCGCGTCGATCGGCGCCAGCAGCACGAAGATGAGGTCGACGGGCTGGTCGTCGACCGCCTCAAAATCGACCGGCTGGTCGAGTTTTGCGAACAGCCCGACGATTTCGCCGAGACCGTCGATCTTGCCGTGAGGAATGGCGACCCCGCGACCGACGCCGGTTGAGCCGAGCAGCTCCCGCTCCATGAGCGCCTGACGGATTGTGGACGCCTCGACGCCGGTCAAGGCCGCCGCCTTCTCGGCAAGCAGCGCCAGCGCCTCACGCTTGCAGGTTGCATGCAGGTTTACTGTTACGGCGTCGGGGGCGAGGAACTCAGAAAGACCCATAATTCTCTATTTTGCGGCCAGCGCTATCAACGCGTGATCGGAATGCAAGAAATGGCGCCGGAAGCCGGCGTCCGCTCCGATATTTCTTAAGCCGCCTCCGCTCGAATGGTCCTCAGGGGGCCGGGTCGATCCAGCCGATATGTCCGTCCCGCCGACGGTAGACAACATTCAGCCGACCATGGGCGGCGTTCTTGAACACGATCGCCGGGCTTTCCGCAAGGTCTAACTGCATGACGGCCGCTCCGACGGTCATTTCCCTCAAAGCGGTCTGTTTTTCGGCGACCACAACCGGAATGGGGTCCTCAACCTCGGCCGTCTCGCCGTCCTCGTCCGGCAAGGGGGCGAGGGTCGTGTAGGTCGCCTGTTCGGCCGGCAACGGCTCCTTGCCGTTGACATGGTGGTTTTTCAGCCGCCGCTTATACCGGCGCACGCGCTTTTCGAGCTTTTCAAGCGCCGTTTCGAATGCGGCGTAGGCGTCGCCGCCGTCGCCATGCGCGGCGAGGAACACGCCGGAATAAAGGTGCGCCGTCATTTCGCATTCGACGAGATGCCGCTCTTTCGTGAACGTGACCACGGCGTCCGCGCCGCGTCCGAAATATTTGCTGACTCCCTCGGTAAGCCGACCCGCCACATGCGCCTGAAGCGCATCGCCGAGATCGATGTTCTTGCCGCTGACCTGAATTTCCATGAAGGCCTCCGTGAGAGCCTGCGCCAGGGCGCAGACGGTGACACCAATATCGGGCTTCCGCGCCGGATTTCAAAGACCCGGCCGGAAAGATTCCGGGCGTCGCCGCTTCGTCAAATGGCCGTTCTCAGCCCGGCGCGGCGACGCTGCACGGACGAGGCGATGTTCATCGTCTCGCGATATTTGGCGACGGTGCGGCGGGCGATCTCGATTCCCTCGCCGCGCAGTATTTCCACAATCCTGTCATCGGACAGAATGTCTTCCGGCGTTTCGCCGTCGATCAGTTCCTTGATGCGGAAACGCACAGCCTCCGCGGAATGCGCTTCGCCGCCCTCGCTGGATGCGATCGACGCGGTGAAGAAATACTTGAGTTCGAAAATACCGCGCGGCGTCGCAATGTATTTGTTCGACGTCACGCGCGAGACGGTCGACTCATGCATTGAGATGGCGTCGGCGACGGCGCGCAGATTGAGCGGACGGAGGTGCTTAACGCCGTATACCAGAAATGCGTCCTGCCGCCTGACGATTTCGCTCGCGACTTTCAGGATCGTCCGCGCCCTCTGGTCGAGGCTTTTCACCAGCCAGTTCGCATTCGCGAACTGCTCGCTGACGAACAGGTGGTCCTCCTCGCGGCATTTCGCTTTGGAGACTTCGGCGTGATAAACCCGGTTGACGAGCACTTTGGGCAAGGTTTCCGAATTGAGTTCAACCTTCCAGCCGCCATCCTGAGCTTTCCTGACGATGACGTCCGGCGTCACCACTTGTACAGGATCCGAGCCGTAGGCGTAGCCGGGCTTTGGCGTAAGAGATCGAACTTCCGCGATCATGTCGCGAATGTCCTCCTCATCTGCGCCGGTGGCCTTAATGAGGCCTTTGAGATCGCCCTTCGCGAGCAATTCGATATTGTCGATGAACGCCTTCATCGCCGGATCGAGGCGGTCGAGGTCGGCGAGCTGGATCGACAGGCACTCCTTCAAATCGCGCGCGCCGACGCCTGACGGCTCAAAAGTCTGGATGAGCGCCAGCGTACGCTCGACCTCGCGTTCATCAGCGCCGAGGCGCGCGGCGATTTCGGCCGTATTTTCGCGCAAATAACCAGCCTCGTCGATGATGTCGATGAGATACGCGCCGATGAACAGGGTCATGGAATCGCGCGTCGCGACATGCAGCTGTTCCGTAAGGCGCTCCCACAATGAAATGTCGCGCGTCAGCGTTTCGCCGAACTCGCGATCATCTTCGAATGACGCGCCGCCGCCGGCGCCGACATTCGACCATTCATTGGATTTGTACTCGGTGTCGCCGAGTGCGTCCCGCGCGTCGTCTGAAGGCGCATCAAGCGCCTCGGCCGCTCGCTCAGCCGCGCCGTCGCTTTCAAGATCGAGCGCGACGTTTGACGGGTCGCGATCAGGATCCTCGCCAGCGGGCGCCTCGCGAGCGGGAGGCTCCGCTCCATCCTGTTCGGCGCCGCGTTCAAGAAACGGATTCTCCTCAAGCTGCTGTTCGACAAATTCCGAAAGCTCGAGATTTGAAAGCTGCAGCAGCTTGATCGCCTGCTGCAGCTGCGGCGTCATGACGAGCTGCTGCGATTGCCGGAATTCCAGTCTTGGAGCTAACGCCACACCGCCCCCCGATCTCCCCTCACATCTGAAACCGGTCGCCGAGATAGACGCGCCTTACATCCTTGTCTCCGACGATGTCTCCAGGCGCGCCCTCGATGAGTACTTCGCCTTCATGGATGATGTAGGCGCGGTCTATGATGTCGAGCGTCTCCCGGACGTTATGGTCCGTGATGAGAACGCCGAGCCCTCGCTCTTTCAGGTGAAGCACGAGTTCCCGTATATCAGCGATCGCCAGCGGATCGATGCCGGCGAAGGGTTCGTCGAGAAGCATAAAGGCCGGCCCCGTCGCCAGCGCGCGGGCGATTTCAACGCGGCGGCGCTCGCCGCCGGAAAGCGCCAGCGCCGGCGCATTGCGGATATGCGTGATGTTGAATTCGTTAAGAAGATCGTCGATCAGCGCCTGCTGCTTGTCCTTTCGCTTTTCGACAAGCTCGACGACGGCGCGCAGATTCTGCTCCACCGTCAGGCCGCGGAATATCGAGGCTTCTTGCGGCAGATAGCCAAGCCCGAGGCGTGCGCGCTGATACATGGGCAGGCGCGTCACATCGTGGCCATCGATTGAAATCGTGCCGTAATCGACCGGGATAAGGCCGGTTATCATGTAAAAGCAGGTCGTCTTGCCGGCGCCGTTTGGTCCGAGAAGCCCGACGACCTCACCGCGCTTGACGCTCATCGATACGCCGCGAACCACGGGACGGCGCTTGAACGTCTTGCCGAGATTCTCGGCGAACAGGCCGCCGCCGCCTTCGACCACCGTCGGGCGCAGGGGAGCGCTCTTGCCTGTCTCAGTGCTCGCGCTGTTGGCGTCTGTTTCCAAATTCATATTGTCAGCCATTAGCGACGGCTCTCTTTAAGGTTTGGTGAAGTCAGGACTGCTTGTCGGCGTCTTTGGCATAAAAAATGCCCCGGATCCGCCGACCCTTCTCCGCGGTGAACAAAATCTTTCCGGTATCGATCCAATAGATCAGCTCCCCGCCGGTCATAACCTGTTCACCTTGAGTGACGACGACGTTGTCGGAAATCGTGATCGTGCGCGTCGCTGCGTCATAGACGCCTTTTTTGCCGGTAATCGCTTCCTTGCCGCTCGAATAGCGCACGTCTCCGATCGCCCGGATCCGGCTGAAGGACCCTCCGCCGTCGAGATCGGCGATCAGTTTTTTCGCGGTCAGGATCGTTTCTCCCTGAACGGCGCGGACGTTTCCCGTCCATGTCGCGACTTCGTCCTCGACCTGCAGCCGGTCGCCGGTGATGTCGATCGGACCGCTGCTCATATTGGGCGCGAGCTGCGCTTTGGCGGCGCTGACGCTCGCGGCCGCGGCCGCCGCGGCGATGATAATGGCCCCCGCCTTATTCATTGGGTTCTCCATTTTTCAATTCCGGCGCATCTGCGCCTTTCTCTTTCGGATAAAGCCGCATCGTGACGTGCCCCTCGAACACGACGACGCCGTCGCGATTGTTCGCCTGCATGCGATCGGCCTTAAGCGTCGAACCGCCGGGCCCTTCCCCTTCAACGCCGTCTCCCGAATCGACCGTCTGCTCGTCGATCGAGACCGTCGCCGACGTTGATCTCAATACATAATTGTCGCGGCCGATTTCCCGTTCGAGCGTGACCCCGTCTTTAAGCAGCAGCGTTTTCGTTTCGGTGTCAAACACGCCGGCATTCGCTTCGACGACGGAATTAACCTTTACCCCTGCGGTCACGGCGCGCGGCTTGTCGAGTTCGACGAGATCCCGGTTTTCAGACTGCTGGTTCGCTGAATCGGCGGTGATCTCGTATGGATTGCCGCGATTGTCGACGCCGGAGAATTGCGGCTTCGCCGAACTCAGACTTTGCGTCGTCGCATTTACGTCGGCGAAGTCCTCAAGGAAGGCTTCATCGCCGCCGCCCCTGCGCGTGTTGAGGAGGAACGCTGCAATAAGGACAAGGGCGATGACAGGCAGCGCGATGCGAAGACGGCGCATCAGCGACGCGCGCGCCGCCGCCTCTGCGCCGGTGGTGCGGCGTCGGATCGTCAGCGAGTCGAGCGCGCCGCGATTCGTTCGCCCGGGTCTGGCGGCCGCTTCGCTTTCAGGCGCAGTGTCGATGACGGTTGCGTTCATCAATTCCTGAACGGGCCATGCGGGCGGCGGCCCGGTTCTTCTTTGATTTCAATATAGTCAGCCCTTGCCGGAGTTCACGCAAGGCCTGCGGCGAAACGCCGGCTAAAAGCGCCGGCCTGGCGCTTTTACCTCACGAATGGGCGAGGATGTCGATATCCGCCCACCCGGCAAGGTCAAGCGCCGCCCGCGTCGGCAGGAAGCGGAAACAGGCCTCGGCAAGGTGAGTTCGCCCTTCCCGAGCGAGCATTTCGTCAAGTTTCGCCTTAAGCGCGTGAAGATGAAGAACGTCGGACGCGGCGTATTCTATCTGCGCTTCGGAGAGCGTGTCAGCGCCCCAGTCCGAGGTCTGCTGCTGCTTGGACAGGTCCGTTCCCAGGAGATCCCGCGCAAGGTCCTTCAGGCCGTGTCGGTCGGTGAAGGTTCTGGTGAGGCGCGATGCGATTTTCGTGCAGTAGACCGGCGTTGTTTCGACGTTAAGCCAATAGCGAAAGGCGGCGATGTCAAAGCGGGCGAAATGAAAGATCTTGAGAATACCGGGGTCCTCAAGGAGGCGTCTCAGGTTCGGGGCGTCATAAGGTCGCCCGAGCTGCACGACATGCGCGTTCCCGTCGCCCGAGGACAGCTGCACGACACACAGCCGGTCGCGATGAGGAATAAGGCCCATAGTCTCGCTGTCGACAGCGACGGATG
Source organism: uncultured Alphaproteobacteria bacterium (assembly GCA_938003575.1). GTDB lineage: Bacteria > Pseudomonadota > Alphaproteobacteria > Caulobacterales > Parvularculaceae > Amphiplicatus. Next base: position 6,025 of record CALKYG010000233.1, on the reverse strand, counting down.
AACCAAGATCGAGACCGGCGGGCAGATCGCCCCTGTGGAGATAGTTCGTCATGCAGCTCCTGGATTGCGGCGCGCGTCGCTGTAACACTGCCAGCCATTTCTGAAAACCGCCTGAAGCCCGCCGGGACCCGGCCGACCCCCCTTCAGGCGTTGGCTTTGCGGCTCGCGGCCGAGGCTGACCGCTCAAAAGCCTCGATGAAGAGGTGACGCTGCGCATGGCTGCCGCCAACCTGTTCAAGCGTCGGAAGAGCCTTGGCGAAAGACTCTGCGGCGGTTTCGAAATCCTCCGCCGCAAACGCCCGGACGGCGCGGGCGGCGGGCAGGCCGGTTTCGCGCCAGAACGCCTTGCTGGCCCCCTCGGCATCCTCAGCATGCCGCGTCAGGGACGCAAGGAATGCGTCAGCTTCTCCGGGCTCTCCAGCGCGGGCCAGCGCAAAAAGATAATGGAGATCGTGGAAGGGCAGAATGTGTTCGCCCGCCCTGCGCCGGACCTGATCGAGCACCGGCCGCCAGCGCGCGCCGACATCGACGCCGCGCATTTCGAGCCGCCATAGCATCGACACCGCGCCGATCTGTTCTTGCGGGAATTCGGGCCAGGCGCCCCACAGGCGCTGGTCATAAATCGCAAGCGCCTCGCCCGGTTTGCCGAGCGCCAGGCGAAACAGCGCGGCGTGCCACCAATTATGGTCGCGAATGAAGACGCCCTTGCAGTCCCATGTGTGCGCGCAATGATCGAGCCAGCGCGCGCCCTCCCTGGGGCGCGCCCTTGTCTCCATTACATGCGCGACGGCGTGATGCGCCCAGGCGTCGTCAAGCGCAATCTCCGTTGCACGAAAGCCTTCTTCTTCGGCCTCGTCGAGCCGGTGGTTCTGTTCAAGCGCGAAGGCGATCAATCCATGCGCATAAGGCTGATCTTCAAACACGATGCGCGCTCGCTCCCCGAAGCGAAGCAAGGCGCGCCGGTCGCCGAGATTGAACGCGTGATACTGGCCCCATTTGATGGCGCAAAGATCGGCGGGCCATCTGACGGTAAGTTCGTCAAGCGCCTTGAGTGCGCGACGGTAATTCTTTGCGGCCCAGCTTTCGACGGCCGCGGCGAAAAGCCGTTCGCGATCGGTCATGCCGTTTTCCGACTGACGCATCCGCGTGATGAAGGGCGCGGCGTGCGACCATCCTTCTGCACCCTCAAAGGCGAGGTGAAGCGCCGCCGCGTGAGCGTTCAGCAGCGCCGAATCCGGCGTCGCCTCGGCGACCGCAAAGAGGTCGCGAAGCCTTGATCCGTAAGAAACGAACTCGCGGACATAAAAGTCATAACCGGCGGCCGCCGTGCGGCAGGCGTTGGAAATCGGCAGTCCGGATTGGTCGGTCGACGTCATGCCGGTTGATTCACCATGAAGCGCGCCCGGACGCCAGCGGCATTCTCGTCACAGCCGTTCACATTGCGAAAAAGAAAACCCCCGCCGCGGCGGGGGTCCCGTTGAAATCGAAGCGGATTTAGTCGTTCCGCATGATTCCGAGGATATTCAGGATATGGACGAACAGCGTGACGAAGGAGCCGTACAAGGCAAATGCGCCGAAAATCGCGGCGCGGTCGTTCGCTGACCCGCCATCACGATACATTTCCTTGATCATCTGCGTCTCATAGGCGGTGACGCCCGAGAAGACGAGGACGACCGCCGAAGACGTCACGAGACTCATGAGGCCTGATTTGAATATCAAGACGTTCAGCACAATAGCGATCAGCAATCCGACCGACGCCATGAACAGGAACGTCGCCATGCCGGACAGGTCCTTCTTCGTCGTGTAGCCGTAGAGGCTGGTCGCGCCGAATACCGACGCTGTGATGAAGAAGGCCTTGTATATTTCCTGCGCGGCGCCGGCGGCGTTGAACGCAAAGAGCATCGGCGCGATCATCGCGCCCCAGGCCGCCGCGTAAATCCAGAACAGGCCGTGGGCGGCTGTTTTCGAGCCCGAGAATATCACCCGCGGCGCGAACCAGCCTATGCCGAGAATCGCCGCGAACAGAACCCATTTCAGCGGGGTGCCGGCGATCGATGCGACCAGTGAGGGATTGGACGCGACAGCGAGCGAGACAAGTCCCGTGCCGGCGACCGCCATCGCCATGTAATTGTAGACGCCCAGCATATACTGGCGCAGGCCCTGGTCGATCGCGAGCCCGTCAGCGCGAGCCGTCGTTGCGCCGTAATTCCTGCGAATGTCATTCATGTAGAGATCAGCCTTTCTTTCGAAGGTTGCCTAAACCTGTGCCTCAATATCTGGATTTCGGTCCCCGTTTACAAGGGGCTGGCCAGCGTTTTGCTATGCAAAATAGACAGTTAACGCTTGCGGAACCGAGCGGCGAAAAACCCGTCCATTCCACCCTCCTCCAGCAAGAGCGCCGGATGCGTGCGCAGGTCGCCGTCGCGCGTCACGGCTGCGAGGCCGCCGATTTCCGCTGCGCTGACCGGAACGCGCTCGATTCCGGAATGGCGGGCAAGGGCGGCGGCCGCTTGCCGCTCGCCTTCTTCCGGCTGCAGCGAGCAGGTGCAAAAGACGAGAAGCCCGCCAGGCTTCAACAGGGTGAGCGCCTTGTCGATCATTTTCGCCTGCAGCGCGGCAAGCGACTTCATCTGGTCTTCAGTTTTCGACCAGAGCACGTCCGGATGGCGGCGAATCGTGCCCGTCGCCGTGCACGGCGCGTCGAGCAGGACAGCGTCGGCGGGAGACGCGGGCGTCCAGTCGAGAATGTCGGCCTTGACCGTTTCGGCCGTCAGTCTGGTGCGTGCGAGATTTTCCGCAATCGTTTTCAGGCGCAGGCCTTCCGAGTCGACGGCGACGACTGTCGCGCCCGCGGCGGCGAGCTGCATTGTCTTGCCGCCCGGGGCGGCGCAAAGATCATAAACAACAAGGCCTGCGACATCGCCAAGCAGCCGTGCGGGAAGCGCGGCCGCTGCGTCCTGCACCCACCATTCGCCTTCGCTGAACCCTTTGAGTTTCGGAACTCTTGATCCCGCCGGAACGCGCACCGATCCCGTCGGCAAAACGCGTCCGTCGGCGTTCAAAGCCAAACCGGCGGCATCGTCCCGGTTGCGCGGGGTCAAGTCCGTCTGCGCTTCCTTTTGATGCGCCTTTGCAATCGCGCGCGCCGTATCCGGACCGAAATTCCGCTCCCAGCCGCGCCACATCCACCCCGGGGTGTCAATCCGGTCGGGCAGGCCGGCGATCGCATCGGCGCCGGCGGCGGCGATCTTGCGGGCGACAGCGTTGACAAGACCCGCATACCCGCCGGTTTCGCGAAACTCCTGCGTCAGGGCGACGGCGGTCGAAACGACGGCATGGTCGGGCGTTCCGAGGAAGAGACTTTGAGCGGCCGCAAGGCGAAGCACATCTGTCGCCCGCGCAGAACGCTTGGGGATGGGCCGGTCGATATAGAGGCCGATCACATGATCGATTGTCCCGCGCCGGCGCATCACGCCCGCCGCAAGCGCATGGGCGAGCGCCCGGTCGGCCCCTTCGAGAGCATTGAAGCTGCGGCAGTCTTCCAGCGCCTGATCGAGGGTCCGGCCCGCGGCGACAAGCGTTAAAACGTCAAGGGCGGCCCGTCGCGGCGCCAGCCCGGGAACCGGCGCCGGCGGCGCTTTCCGGCGCTCATCGGCGCGCTGACTTCCAGGCGGCTTTTTCGCGTTTTTGGGGCGTTGTCTGTCCATCGAGCGGGCTTCAACCATGCTGGAGGGGCAAAGTCACGCGGCATTTGCGCTATGACGTTTTCAGGGTAGCATGGCGTCAGTGGGGCGATGGGGCGCGAGCCGCCGCAGCGCGGTCAGTCAAAACGGTGGGGATTTTAATGTCGAGAATGCTTTTCAGTCTGGCGGCGTGCGCGCTCGCCCTTTCCTCCGGCGCAGCCAGCGCGCAGTCGAACGACCTCATCGCCAATCCTCGAGGCATGGTCCCCAATTTCGACGCCGTCAATCTGGGGCCGGTGCTCACCGAACTCGGCATCGTCTGGCAGGAACGGCGGACAAACGAGGGCCAGCCTTTCATCGCCGCCTCGATCGGCGGGTCGCTGAATTTCAATATCGTGCCGCTGGCCTGCCTCGGACCGAACAACACCGGGTGCGTCGGCGCCAACATTGTCACGTTTTTCACTGGCGGCTACGCCAATCCGCAATCGGTGTCGGCGTTCAATCAGAAGTATGTCTTCACCAGCGCCGGAACGTTTTCCGACAACAGCGGCGCGTATCTCAGCCGATATGAGATCGCTGACTACGGCATTCCGCGCGGCAATATCGCTTCATCGCTCGGCAGCTATTATTCGCTCGCGCAGCGGTTCCGCGACGAGATAGCCGCAAAGACGGTCAGCGCCGACGGCTATGTTGACGACATGTCGGCGGCTTCGCTGACGATCCGGTCGGCGGAAACGGCCGGCATCGACGCCCGCGTCGCGACCGACGGCTCCATGGCCGCGATGCACCAGGCGGGGTTTGAAGCGACGCCTGAACTTATTCGCCGGCTGATTTCGTCCGATAATGCGCCGCGCAACAAGATTTCAAATATAACGGAATAGCCGCAGGCGACGGCCGGTCCCGGCAGCCCCGCCCGGAAGGGCGGGGTTTTTCTATGACGTGCACGAACCGGCGGCGATGCAAAACTGGATTTTGGGCGCAAGACGCGGCCAGCGGGTCGCGGTCTTCTTCATCGTTATCGGTCCGATCACCTTGTGCGATATCGGCGAGGCGTAAGCGTACTCAGCTTCCGCGACAATGAGCGAGGACGCGTCGTCAAGGAGCGAGAAATCAAGATCGCCCGTGAACGTCGAGCCCGCCGCATAGGGAGCGCCGCCGTCAGAATCGAGGCTCCAGTGCACCTTGACGTCGCCGGTCGCGGCGTCGCGATAGATGCTGACGACCCGAAAAGTCGCATTGACGTCCTGCTGGTCGATGACGTCCTCCATGCCCTCGAAGAGATCGTCAAGTCCGTCTTTCGTAACCGAAGTCTCCTGCGCGACGAGATCGGCAAGCGTGTTCGCTGAAAGCACCACTTTGCGATTGGCGGAATAGGCTGCCGACCCCTCAATGATCCCGAAAAAAAACAGGATCATGATTGGGGCGATGAACGCGAATTCAACGGCGGCGAGACCGGCGCGAGAACCGGCGAAGCTGGCGAGTGAAACGGCGACGGAGCGGCTTCTCATCTGCGCCTCACGATTCATAGGGTTCGTTGCGGAAGATCGTCGTCGAAAACATCTTGACCGATCCGTCCGGCCCTTTTTGAAGATTGAGCCCGAGACCCGGATTGATCCCCTTGTGCAGGTAGCAGACGCGCACGCGGACGATGTCCCTCTCGCCGCCCGCCTGATAGGGGATGGCGGCGACATCGTCAGGATCGGCGTCGCGGCACACGGGCGCCGCCGCGTCTGCGGCGAGATCGGCGAACGAGTCAAATCGCGCGACGTCGACGGTGAGGCGCTCATTACAATCGCCGAACAGCTTCACGACGTCGCAGATTTCATTAAAAAACTCATCGCGCGATATTGAATTCGTCTGCGCCTGTCCGGTTCGGATCAGGCGCGCCGCCTTGGCGTTCGCGGCCTCGACAGCGGATTCGATGAAAAAGAAATAGCCCGCCTCAAGAACGGAAAAGGTCAGAGCCAGGAACAGCGGCGCCACCAGCGCGAATTCGACCGCGGACGAGCCGTCCCTGCACTTCAGGAATTGCGCGCGGCCGCGCTTTCTCATTGAGTCGTTCATTGTGCGCCCGATTCCCGCCGGCGGTTCCGGCGACCATCGAAGGAACGAGCCGACTACGCCGCTCAGCCGTTCTCCGAATAGCTGCAATTTGAACTAAACGGTTTAAGCATTCGTTTGTCATCGTCGTTAACGTGCGGTAATCGCGCCAACGCGGCGCAACAAAAAAGGCGGCCCGAAGGCCGCCTTTTTCCATAATTGCGCGTCAGCTCAGAACTTCTTGCGCATGGTGACGCCATAGGTGCGCGGCTCGTTGAGATAGCCGGTGAAGCTGCCCTGCT
>CALKYG010000232.1 GCA_938003575.1 uncultured Alphaproteobacteria bacterium | reverse complement strand
AAATCGTTTATAGAGAATGCATCGGTGACGGGGCGAGCCACGGTTTCCGACGGAGATGATCCCGGGCTCAGCATCGTCGACCTCGCGCAATACCGGGCGCCGCTGCTGAAAATGCTGGCGGCTGACAGCGCCGACGTGCGCGCAGTGTTCGGCGAAAATTACCATGTCAGCATTACAGGCCTCGAGCAGCCGGTCCGCTGGCGCGTCACGGGGCCGCTCGAACTCGCCATCTATTTCTCATATTCGAGCGCAGCTTCCGCCGATTAGGCCGGACTATCTCAATTCGCGAAGTCCCGGGCGCAGCTTGTCCAGATCCTGCGGAGGAAGAAAACCGGGCTCATTCGGGGTTTCGTCTATCGCCTGCGACGGCAGGCCGGACGTCGTCAGCGGCTGACTTTCGCTTCGCAAATCGAGGTCGCCGACCTCGCTTTCATCGGCGGGCTGAAAGAAGTCGCCTGAAAGCGTCGGCTCTGCGCGCGGGTTGTTGCGGTTACCGTCCGGCGAGGACTTGCGCCCGGTAAGCATTTCGGCTTCCCCAAAGCGGGCAAGCTCACCATTGCGCGACGGCGACGGCTCGCCTCTTCGCAACGCCCTCCCGAGATTGAAACCGGCGAGATAGGCCGCAAGCCATGGCGCGAAGCGCGCCGCAAGATCGAACATCCGATCATCGATCGCCTTGACCTGCTGATCAATGTTGAGACCGAGAAAATAGTCTGTCGCCATCGCTACAGTGAAGAGAACGATCAACAGGTGTACATAGGTGAAGTGAACGAGGCGCGCGACCAGTTTGGGCGCGAATGCGGCCGCGCCGCCGCGATGCGGCGCCTGATATCGCCACCGCCCAATCAGGAATCCGGCCAGGGGCATCATTATGAGATAGGCGATCATCGCCGCCGGAACACGGGCGCCGAACAGGTCAATGAGACGATAGTATGGATCAGTCCGCACGATCACCGCCCAAAGAGCGGTGATGCCGGCGAACGCTGCAGCGCTGGTCAGATACCCGTGCGCATCAGACGAACGCTCGCCCGACTTGGCCTTCGCACCCATTAGCCTACCCCATACCCAACCCCGATTGAGTCTAGCGACTATTCGAGGCGGATACAAAAAGGCGCCCCGTCCGTCGCGGGCGGGGCGCCTTTGAAACCGGTTCCGGTCAGTTACTAGCGGACGACCTTCAGGTTAGCTGCCGACGTTTTGCCGCGGTCGGACGCGAGGTCGAACGAGACTTTCTGACCCTCATTCAGGCCGGTCAGCCCGGCCTTTTGAACCGCGGTGACGTGGACAAATACGTCCTTGCCGCCATCGTCCGGCTGGATAAATCCATATCCCTTGGTCGCGTTGAACCACTTAACGGTGCCTGTCGCCATTCTGTTCTCCTGATCTGCTTGGTCCGGATTGGCTGTCCGGGCCGGCGGTCGTTAAGCGCAAGCTGGTGACTTGCGCTGGCTTTAGACCTTCTAGTTCGGGAGACAATTCAGATAGCAAGGCTAGGCCGGGACGAAATGCTGGTGGAGGGCAAAGTCCTGGTTAGGCTAGGCGTTGTCGAATTCGGCCCAAATTAGTCTGGTCACGGGTCTATAAATAAAGGCCCCGGAGGTTGCGCGCAAGGACCGCAGATGAACGCAAACGAAAGATCAAAGGAGCGAATTCGATGCGCGTGCTGATCTTCGGTAACGGCCGCGTGGGCGCCAGTTTCGCACGCTACGCCGCCCATCTCGGGCATGAAGCGAGTGTCGTCACCCGGACCATGATCAGGCACGATCGCGACCTGGTCGCCGCCATGGTGCAGAGCGCCGATCTGGTCGCCGCAGCGATCCCCGACGACAGCCTGGCGGGCTGGAGAAAAGACTGGGACGCGGAGCTCGCCGGAAAAGCCCCGCCGATCCATTTCTCCGGCGCACTTATGATCGCGGGCATGCGGGGATACCATCCTCTCTACTCTTTCCCCAAAGCCCCGTTGCCGCCTGAGACCATGGGGCGGATCGCTGTCGCGCGGGAAGAAGGGGCTGCGCCGCTTTCATCTATCCTGCCTGGCGCCCGGAACCCCGAATTTGCGGTGCGGGCTGAAGATCGGCCCTATTACCATGCGCTGGCGGTGCTATCCGGCAATTTCGCCGCCCACCTTTGGAACCTGACAGCCGCAGGTTTCTCGGCCCGATTCGGCTTCTCGCCCGAAAAAATTCTCGGCTCTTACCTGGAAGGCGTCGTAGAGCGCTTTCGTGAAGCCCCCCTCGGTTCTATGACTGGCCCTGTCGCCCGGCGCGACCGCCTGACCGTCAAGGCCAATCTCGCTGCTCTTGACCGCGATCCACGCCTAAAGCAGCTCTATATCGACTTCATCGCAAGCGCATGGCCGGACTGGACGGAGGACGGCGAAAAACAGGGTTGAAGGCGAGAAAAATCGCCATTTTCCGCGCTTGCCAGCACTGGGCCTTTCATCTATAGACCGCCGCTCATTCACGAACGACAGGCGCCGCGCCGTCCGAGGCGAATGGGGCGGAACCCGCCCTCCCCGGAACGCGGCCTGTTTGCACGAGGGTCCCGTCATGGCCGAGACAGACGTTTTCTATTGCGAAGTCCGCGAGCGGACGGGTACCGGCGGCGCCCGCGCCGCACGCCGCGAAGGCTGGGTGCCGGGCGTTCTCTATGGCGGAGACAAGGGGCCGGTGCCGATCCGCCTGAAGCAGAAGGAAGTCATGAAGGCGTTCGTCGCGGGCAGGATGCAGTCGCACCTCGCCAAGATCGACGTGCCGGGCCAGGACTACCTCCAGCCTGTTATCGCGCGCCAGGTTCAGGTCGATCCGGTCACCGATATTCCGGTTCACGTCGACATGATGCGCGTTGACGAGAAAACGCGCATCGACGTCGCAGTCCATGTCCGCTTTCTTAATGAAGACAAATCGCCCGGCATCAAGCGAGGCGGCGTTCTCAATATCGTCCGTCACGATGTTGAAGTTTATGCGCCGGCGACCGCGATTCCTGAATATCTCGAGGCGGATTGCGATGGCCTTGATATCGGCGACGCGATCAAGATTTCTTCAATCAAGCTGCCGGAAGGGGTGACGCCGGTCATCGCCGATCGCGATTTCACGATTGCAACGATTGCAGCGCCGTCCGCCTTGAGGTCGGAGGAATCGGAAGAGGCGCCTGCGGCGCCGGCCGAGGTTCAGGCGACAGCCCAGAAGGCGCCCGAGTCCGCGGGAAAAGCTGACGACAAGGGCGGCAAAAAGGCCTAAGTCCGTTCGCGGATCGACTTTCCCCCGGCGAAGGATTGAGGAACGATGCTTCTGCTCGTGGGCCTCGGAAATCCGGGCGAGAAATACAGGCGCCACCGGCACAATGTGGGTTTCATGGCGATTGACTCAATCGCCGACGCGCAAGGATTCGGTCCGCCGCGCACCAAGTTCCATGGCCGCCTTCGCGAAGGCGAACTCGGCGGCGTCAAATGCCTGGCGTTGAAGCCGCAGACATTCATGAATGAATCCGGCCAATCCGTCGGCGCCGCGATGCGGTACTACAAGCTGTCGCCGCCGGATGTCATAGTCTTCCATGACGAGCTCGATCTTGCGGCCGGTAAGCTTAAAATCAAAAAGGGGGGCGGAAACGCCGGTCATAACGGCCTCAAGTCGATTGATGAGCACATCGGCAATGACTTCCGCCGGGTGCGGATCGGAATTGGCCATCCGGGCGACAAAACGCGCGTCACCAGCCACGTTCTTGGCGACTTTGACAAAGCCGATCATGACTGGCTCGACCCTCTTCTCGCCGCCATTGCGAAGTCGGCGAAATTCTTGAATGACGGCGATGCGCGATTTGCGACCGCCGTAGCGCAGGAGCTCGCGACAATGAAGGAGACGCGAGAGGCAAAGACGGATATGCCGGCGATCCAATCCCGCCCGGCGCCGAAAGCGCCGGCGCCTAATCCGATGACCGAGGCGCTGCGCAACCTGTTCAGGAACAAAAGCGGGAAAGAATAACCATGGCGCTATCGTGC
>CALKYG010000231.1 GCA_938003575.1 uncultured Alphaproteobacteria bacterium | reverse complement strand
CGCCCATCTGTTCGGAGTCAGGGTGGGGCTGATCGCATCGGCCTTGTTGGCGAGCGCGCCCGCATTTGCTGGCGAAGCTATGATCGCGAAAACGGATGCTTGCCTTCTCGCCTGCGTCACGGCGGCTCAAGCGGCGCTTATAAGGATTTACGGGGCCGCCCAAGAGGGCCGACGCACTGGACTGGGTTTGGCGCTCGCCTTTTGGGTCGCCATCGGCGCCGGAATACTCATCAAAGGCCCTGTCATCGTCCTCGTCGTCGGCGCCTGTTTCTTAGTCCTTCAGCTTCGTCCGCCCCAGCATGGCCTGCATGCGCATTTGCGGCCCGTCCTCGGCATTTTCCTCCTCTTACTGATGGTTTCTCCATGGTTGCTTGCCGTCAACGATGCGACGGATGGAAGATTCGTAAAGGAGGCAATCGGGCGGGACATGGTCGCGAAGCTGTCAAATGCGCAGGAGAGTCACGCCGGACCGCCCGGCTACTATATTATCCTCGTATTCGCACTCTTTTGGCCTGCGGCGCCTTTCATAATGCAAGGTTTTCACCGGGCGTTCGCCGCGCGAAGCGACTGGCGATATTGGTTCCTGCTGTCATGGATCATTCCATCATGGATCATTTTTGAGCTGACGGCGACAAAGCTGCCGCATTACACATTGCCCCTATACCCGGCGATCGCGATTTTCGCCGCAGATGCGGCTGTTAACGGTGCACGAAATGATTTTCCGCGACTGCAGCGCATTGAGACGGCGATCTATGTCGCTGTCGGCTTGGCTTTCTCTGCTGTCGTTGCAGCGCTCCCGATACTCTTTCGCCAGGCGACCCTTGAGTCCTACGCCTTCATCGCTGCGTCCTCAATTGCAGCTGCGACGGCCGCCACAGCCATTCTCATTCTGAACGGGCGTCGCATCGCCGGCGCTGGACTGGCCGCATTGGCTTCATCCGCCCTCGCATGGACCCTGCTCGGCGGCATCCTGCCCCATCTTGACCGTCTCAATCTGTCGACCCGCATTGCGAACGCGATTGACAACGCTGGACTGCACCCGCTTCGGGACGCCGCGCCGCCGGTTATTCTCAGCGGATATTATGAACCGTCCGCCATATTTCTGCTTGGAACGCAAACCATCCTCACGAACGGCGCCGTTTCGGCGGAACGTTTCTCCGAGGGCTTTGGCGCGGCCGTAGTAGAATCCAGAGAGGAAGCCGCATTCCTTATGAATCTGGCGACATTCAACGTAAAACCGCTGAAATTCGCAGAGATCGAGGGCGTGAACTACTCCAATGGCAGAGGCATGAAGATTTCCATATATCGCCGTGCAGCGGACGAAACTGATTCTCAGGATTGAAATAGTGACCTTCAGACTTCTGCTTTCGACACCGGGCCGTCAGTTTGCAGCGATAGCGATCGTATTGACGGCGGTGCGCGTTCTCGCACTCGTTTTCGGGCATCCTGACCTTGGGCCCGATGAAGGGCAGTATTGGTTCTGGAGCAAAGCGCCAGCGTTCGGCTATTTCTCGAAGCCGCCGGTTGTCGCCTGGTCGATTGCTGCGACGACGTCGATTTTCGGAGACTCAGAATGGGCTGTGCGCCTGTCCGCACCGCTGTACCATTGCGGTGCGGCGGTATTTCTTTTCCTTCTTTGCCGGCGCCTCGTCGATGCAAGGACAGGATTCTATGCCGGCATCGCCTGGCTCACCTTGCCGGGTGTTTTCCTTTCATCCACGCTTATTACGACCGATGCGCCCTTGATCTTTTTTTGGAGCGCTGCGCTCTACTTATTTTTTGTTCTCTCAGACGAAAGTAACCGCACTGGGCGCACGATTCCGGCGCTTCTACTTGGCCTAGCG
>CALKYG010000230.1 GCA_938003575.1 uncultured Alphaproteobacteria bacterium | reverse complement strand
CATCAACAATTTCAGAACAATCGAGGGCGAAGACGACGCAATCCTGCTGGAAAGGGGCGTCAATGACTGGTTCAAGGCGACGTTGATCGGCGCCTGCAATTACAGCCAGCTCAGGGGCGCGCAGTCGGTGGCGATCGAACAGCGTCCGGCGGGCGGCTGCCTCACGACGGGCGATTATCTGATCTTCTCCAATTCCGCCTTCGGGGAATTCAGGTTCCCGGATACGACGCGATGCGTGATTTCCAGGATTCATAAATGGAATGACGACGCCGGGGCCGACGAGGCGGCAAACGCCGACGCGGACTGATAGTCCGTGCGGAAATGATTCGCCTTGAAACCGGTCCGGAACGGGCGCAGGGTTCGGGCCGCCTGCCAGGGCGCCGTGGGTTCCGGCGCGGCTGAGACGGGCGGGCATGAGGGCTGGTCTCATGAAAAAGCTGCTGCTTGTTGCGTGCGCGCTCCTTTCCGCGTCGTCGGTCTATGCGCGCGAGTTGAAAAAGAAAAAGGAAACGCCGCCGCCGGCGGCGCCTGCCGTCGAATATGAAAACGACGACCCGCATATGTCGGACGCTCTTGCGGAAGCTTGCATCGCCGCTCCGGCGGAACAGGAAATCTATGACTCGCGCGACAATGTGCTGATCGCCAGAACCGAGGGAGGCGGGCGCGCATTCATACATTTCAAGGGCGGCTGCGACACGAACTCAATGATGTTCGCCGATTCGATCCGGGCGGAAGACGGATCGCAATGCGTAAAGCCGGAGGGCGCGCTCCTGTTCACGTCGAGCTACGGCGATGTCAGGAAATGCGTCGTCGAGCGCATCAATCGCTGGCTCGACGATGAACTGATCAGTCCTGAATACGCTTACTAGAGCGCTCTTCGCTCAAAATCGCGCGAAGTCCCTCGCGGTAAGTCGGATAGGAAAGCCGTGCGAGCAGCTTCTCCTTCATCAGCCTGTTCGAAACCCGCTTGTTGTCGGCGTAAAAGCTTCTCGCCATCTCCGACAGATCGGCTTTTTCAATCGGAATGAGCGGCGGCGGCTCAACGCCGAGAAGGCCGCACGCAAAAGCGATGACATCCTGAGGCGGCGCGGGTTCATCGTCCGCGATATTGAAGAGATCGCCGGCGCCGGGATCGGCGATACTCGCGCGCAGGGCCGCCGCAATGTCGTCGACATGCGCCCGGCTGAAGACTTGTCCCGGCTTGAAGATGCGCTGCGCGCGTCCTTCCCTCACGGTGTCGAGCGCCGATCGCCCCGGCCCGTAAATGCCTGGAAGCCGGAAGATCACGACCTGTGCGCCGATCGCGCGGCCGAGCTCCCGCCATTGCATTTCCGCCGCGATGCGGCGTCTGGCGCGCGGCGAGGCGGCGCGCAGCTGTGACGTTTCGTCGATCCACGCGCCGCCATAATCGCCGTAGACGCCGTTCGTTGAGAGATAGCCGATCCATTCCGGCGGCGCCTCGCGGGAGAGGAGCGCGCCGCGCGCGGCCGCAAGGGCGGGGCAACCGTCATCGCCCGGCGGCGTTGAGATCAGGATCGCATCGGCGACCGACAACGCCGGTTCGCTAAGGCCGCTTTCTGTCCAGAGAACCGGATTGACGTCCGCAGCTTCAAGCGCGCGCGTCTTTCCCGCGTCCCGAACCGTTCCGGCGACCGCCCAACCCTGTCCGCCGATCGTCGCGGCGAGACGGCGCGCCGCATAGCCGAAACCAAGGCACAGAAGGCGCTTTTCGGTCAACTTCGATCGCTCCGGGTTTGCCGGCTATTTACTGGTCTTAACCCCGCCCGAATTCAAGGATTAGAAAGGAGGGACGCCGATGATAGGGCGGATCGCCGGCTGAGGAGGATCGTCATGCGCCGATTGTTTGTTGCGTTGTCGCTCCCCGAGGTGGTCGCCGACGCGCTGACGCAGCTTCAATCGGGATTGCGCGGCGCGCGCTGGCTTCCAAGTGAGAACTTCCACCTGACGCTCGCCTTCGTCGGCGAGGTCGACCGTCACGGCTTCAGCGAAATTGCGTCGTCGCTCGAAGGCGTCGCGGCGCCGTCGTTCGATTTGAGTTTGAAAGGCTGCGGCTTTTTCGGCGACAGGAAGCCGCGCGCCCTGTGGGTCGGCGCGGAGCCGCACCCTTCGCTCTTGCGATTGCAGTCCAAGGTTGATGTTGCGCTGAAGCGCGCCGGCTTTTCGCTCGACAAACGCAAGTTCACGCCGCATGTGACGATCGCGTATCTCGCCGGCGTGACGCAGGATGCGGCGGCGAGCTATTGCGCCGGGCACGGATTATTCTCCGTCGGGCCGTTTCCGGCCCCGGAATTTCACCTTTACGAGTCACACCTTGGTTCTGAGTGCGCGCATTACGAGATCGTCGAGAGTTTTCGCCTGGAGGCGCGTGAAAACGCCGCGCACGCGAGCGCGGTCTGATCCGTCAGCCGCCGCTCGCTTCAAGGTGCGCGAGAAAACCGTCCGCGCCGGCTTCAAGAAGATCAAGGACGGCTTCAAAGCCGTCCGGACCGCCGTAATAGGGGTCCGGCGTTTCGCGCACCGCGCTTTCGGCGAAATCCAGAAACAGACGAATGTCGCATTCGCGGTTCGGCGGCGCCATGGCGAGAAGGTCCGACTGGTTTCGCAAATCCATTGCGAGCAGGTAATCAAATTCATAGAAATCTGAAAGAGCCACCTGCCGCGCCCGGTGCCGGGCGAGGGAATAACCGCGCCGGGCCGCAGCGCGAATCATCCGAGCGTCGGCGGGATCGCCCTGATGCCATCCGCCGGTGCCGGCCGACTCGATGTGAACAGCAATCTCGCGATCCGCCGCACGGGCGCGCAAGATCGCTTCCGCCGCGGGTGAACGGCAAATATTCCCGAGGCAAATGAAAAGAACTCGTTTCATCAGCGAAAGGTCCTCGCAAAAGTAACATCTATTTGAAACAGGGCCGCTGTTGCAACGCCGGCCCGACCGTTAATCTCCGCCGCGCAGCCAATTCGCAGAATCAGGAGACCAGGAATGGAATACACGACGTCATCAATCGCGCTCGCCGCCATCGGCCAGATGTTCAAGGGCATGACCGGCGGCCTCGACAAGGCGGCCGCTCATGCAAAGGCCGTCGGCGTCGATGAGACCGTTTACACGGGCTGGCGCCTGGCGCCGGACATGTTCGCCATGGCGCGGCAGGTGCAGATCGCCTGCGATATTCCGGTGCGCGGGCTGACCCGCCTTGCCGGCGCCGAGCCGCCATCCTTTCCGGACAACGAAACCACTTTCGCCGAACTGAAGGAGAGGATCGCCAAGGCGCACGCCCATATCAAGTCGCTTGATCGCGCAAGGATCGACGCTGACCCTGAAGGGGAAATTTCGGTTCCGGTCGCCGGGTCGCCGATGACATTCCGGCGGAGTCAGTTTCTGGCGGTATTCATTCTGCCCAATCTCTATTTTCACGCGACGGCGGCTTACCTCAACTTGCGCAACGCCGGCGTGCCGCTCGGCAAAGCCGATTTCCTCGCGCGTGACTAGACCGAGGCGCATCGTCATTCTGACCGGCGCCGGAATATCGGCCGATTCCGGCGTCGCCACTTTTCGAGATCCCGACGGCGTCTGGTCGAAATACGACTACAATGACGTCGCCACGCCGGAGGGCTTTGCGCGCAATCCTGCGCTTGTCCATTCCTTCTATAATTTGCGCCGGGCAAGTCTTGCAAAGGTCGGTCCAAACGCCGCGCATCTCGCCCTGGCCAGGCTCGAAGATGAATTCGGCGAGGATCTGACGCTCGTCACGCAGAATGTCGACGATCTGCACGAGCGCGGCGGATCAAGACGGGTTTTTCACATGCATGGTGAGCTATCGAAGGCGCGGTGCGCGGCATGCGGCGCCGTGCATCGCTGGGCCGGCGACCTTTCGATCGAAACGCGCTGTCCCGACTGCAAGGCGGACCGTTTCATGCGTCCTCATGTCGTCTGGTTCGGCGAAACGCCGATGTTCCTGGATGAGATCGCCGCCGCAATGTCCGCGGCCGATCTATTTGTGTCGATCGGCACATCCGGCAATGTCTATCCCGCGGCGGGGTTCGTCGGCGAGGCGAGAGCGTATGGCGTTCCCTGCGTTGAATTGAATCTCGAACCGTCCGAAAACGCCTCGGCGTTCACTGAAGCGCGCTACGGCCGGGCGCGCGATATCGTGCCCGCATGGGTGGATGAATGGCTCAAATGACGGCGCAAGTCTCAGTCTCGGCCCGTGAGTCTCCCGTAAAGATCCGGCCGCCGGTCTCGGAAAAAGCCCCAGCTTGAGCGGCGTTCGTCGCAATGATCGAGATCAATCGTCGCGGCGATGAAGCCTTCATCAACGCGATTCATCTCGGCGAGAAAATCGCCGCCTTCATCAGTGATGAAGGAAGAGCCGTAGAAAATCTGTCCGTCCTCATCGCCGATCCGGTTTGAGGCGACGACAGGAATGACATTCGAAACGGAATGGCCGATCATCGCGCGACGCCAGCGCGATTGCGTATCAAGGCCTGGGTTCTCGGGCTCCGATCCGATCGCAGTCGGATAGAAAAGGACTTCCGCGCCCATCAAGGTCATCGCGCGCGCCGCTTCCGGAAACCACTGGTCCCAGCAGACGCCGACGCCGATGCGCCCGACTTTCGTGTTCCACACTTTGAAACCGGTGTTGCCGGGACGGAAATAGAATTTTTCTTCATAGCCGGGCCCGTCGGGAATGTGACTCTTTCTGTAGAGCCCCATGATTTCGCCGCCGGCGTCGATCATGACGAGCGAGTTGTAATACTCTTGGCCGTCGCGTTCGAAGATCGACACGGGTATTGCAACGTTCAATTCCTTTGCCAGGGCGCCAAGCGCCGTAACGCAAGGATGCTCGCGCCAGGGAAAGGCCTCGCGGAACCATTGCGTTTCTTCCCGCTTGCAGAAATAGGGACCCTGGAAAAGCTCGGGCGGGAGGATCGCCTGAGCGCCGTCCCTGGCGGCTGCGCGGATGAGGCGTTCAACGGTTGCGATATTCGCCTTCATATCGGGGCCGAAGGCGGCCTGTAAGGCGGCGACGCGTAATGTTCTCGCCATGTCGGGGCTCCCTCAAAAAGCTCTGCAATTCGGCGTTGACGCATAGGGGCGCAGCCGTGAAGTTGCAAGAATGCCTTTGCAGGAGAATCCCATGGCGAAGCTCGACATCTTCTGGTCGTTCCGCAGCCCCTATTCCTATCTTGCGATCGACCGGCTCTGCGACATCGTTCGCGAATACGCCATTCCTTACGAGTTCCGTTTCGTGCGTCCTCTCGCCATGCGCGAGCCGACTTTTTTTGAGCGGAATCGTCCGCAATGGATGCCCTATCTGTTCAAGGATGTTTTCCGCGAAAGCGCGCGGCTCGGCATCGTCTTCGCGCCGCCGCGTCCGGATCCGATCTCGATGAATATGGGGACCGGCAAAGTCGACGAGGCGCAGCCTTTGATGAACCGTCTGATGGGTCTCGGCGTCGCGGCGGAAGAGACGGAAGGGCGGGGTCTTGAATTCGCCCGCGCGGTGTCGCGGCGCATCTGGGGCGGAACCGAGAACTGGCATGAGGGCCGCCACCTCGACGAAGCAGCCGAGGAGGCGGGTCTTTCTCTTGCCGCGCTGGAGACATTCGCGCGCGAAAACCCGGCGAAGGTTGAAGCCGTGATCAACCGCAATGAGGAGGCGCAGATGACGCAACACTGGGGCGTCCCCTTGATGGTGCTTGATGACGAACCGTTCTTCGGTCAGGACAGGCTCGACAGTCTCGTGTGGCGGCTCGACCAGAAGAACCTGAAGAAGAAATGACGGATGATCTGGAGATCGGCGGTTTCGCCGCGCCGGGATTTGAAGGCGTCATCGACGCCTTCGCCGGCAATTTCGATATGGGCGATGAACTCGGCGCGCGGTTTTCGGCGTTTCAAGCCGGCGTGATGGTCGTCGACCTCTGGGCCGGGTTCGCCGATCGTGAAAAGTCGACGCCATGGTCGGAAGGAACGCTGGCCGGGATATTTTCAAGCGGCAAGGCCGCGATGGCGACGCTCGTCGCTGAAGCAGTCAGCGCGGACAAGCTCGATTACGGCGAGACGATCGCGTCGGTATGGCCTGAATTTGCGGCGCACGGCAAGGATCGGATCACGCTCGCCATGGTCCTGTCGCACCAGGCTGGGCTCTGCGGCTTTCCGGAGGAAATGCCCCCGGAGGATTGGATCAGACACGAAAAAATCGCCGCTCGCCTCGCCGCCATGGCGCCCTTGTGGCCGCCGGGAGAAGCGTTCGGCTATCATCCGCAAACGGGCGGATTCATCATCAATGAAGTCTACCGGCGGGCGACCGGGGAAACGATCGGCGCGGCGCTCCGACGGAAAGGGCTCGACATTCATTGCGGTTTGGCTGCGGACGATGTCCGCCGCATCGCCTTTATGCCGAAACCGCCTTCCGCCCCTGTTCACCGCAAAGACAGCAAATTCACCGAAATCGCTTTCCTGAAACCCTGGTCGGCGGCGGGCAGGGTCGCGCGCGAAGACTGGCTCGCGGCTGAGATTCCGTCATCCAACATGCATGCGACGGCCAAGGCGCTGGCCGAAATTGTGCATCCGCTCAGCAACGGCGGCATTGGAACCCACGGCGTGCGGGTCATCAAGCCGGCGGTCGTCGATGAGGCGCTTGAGAGGCGTATTGACGGTCAGGATCTCGTCCTGCCGTTTGATCTCGCGTGGTCGGCCGGCCTCATGCTCAACACCAACGGCCATTTCGGGCCGAGCCCGTCTGCGTTGGGTCATGCCGGCTTCGGCGGTTCGGCGGTGATGATCGACCCCGCGAAAAAGATCTCCGCCGCTTATGTCATGAACAAGATGTCGCCGTCGCTCGCCGGCGATCCGCGTGCTGTCGCGCTGTTCGCCGCTTTGGACGAAAGTCTCTAGGGCCGCTCAGAAGCTGATCCGGGCTTCGATCGTCACGACTGCGGGACCGGAGGCGCGATCGA
This sequence comes from uncultured Alphaproteobacteria bacterium, assembly GCA_938003575.1. GTDB lineage: Bacteria > Pseudomonadota > Alphaproteobacteria > Caulobacterales > Parvularculaceae > Amphiplicatus. The sequence continues at coordinate 4,378 of CALKYG010000230.1, read as the reverse complement.
ATGCGCCGGAAAGTTTTCTAAGCTCATTGTTTTCCTGCAACGCGCCTGTCGCGCGGGCGCGCGCCTCGCGCCCATAGGCGGTGATCTCAATGGGCGCGCCGGCGAATTCAAACCCGGCGACCGTCCGCTCCGTCGGCGCCCTCGATTGGGTCACGTCGAAGGGCGCATAATGCGGCTCGTCCAAATCTTCGGCGTTTGCCGCTGACGCGCCAAGCGTTGCGCATAGAATGATGATCGCAGTCCGCATAGCCCTCTCCCTCTGCACAGAAGAAGGCTCGTCCCCAATCCTCTCGGAACGCTTACGTCGCAGTCAGGGATTTGTCGAAAAGAAGACGGCGGGTTTATCTCAAATTTTCGGCGAATGAGATTTGAGTTTTCGGTCGAGCCAATCAATCAATATTCGATTGAGCGCCGCCGGCTTTTCCCACATCACCCAGTGTCCGCAATCGTCGATCAGCGCCCTCTCAAGATCGGGGACAAGCGCCTCCATGCCGTCTGCGGCCGCGGGCGGAAGAAATACGTCCTTTTCAGCGCTGATCATCAACGCCGGCACCCGGATGACCGGATCAACGCCGCGCATTATCTCCCAATTTCGGTCAATATTGCGATAAAGATTGATTCCGCCTGCAAAACCCGAACGCCGATAGGCGTCGACAAAAACCGAAAGGTCTTTCGGATCGATGATAAGTCCCGCGGCGTCCGGCGCCGGCCCGTCGCGGAATCGGCCCGGCAGATCGAAAACCCTGACGCCGAGGCGTTCGATATCGGCGGCGGCCGCAGGGCGGCGAAACATCAGGCGGAAAAAGCGCTCCAGGTCGGTTTCGAACAGCGCCTCTGGCGTCGCGTCCTCCTGAAACTGGATGAAATAATGCTTCGGTCCGAAGCGCTTTTCTATGATCGACAAAGGCGGCGCGGGCGGCGGCGCCAGATGCGGCGTACACAAACTGACGACCCCGAGGACGCGATCGGGGTGGAGCTGAGCCGTCGGCCATACGATGGCGCCGCCCCAGTCATGTCCGCAAAAGACCGCCTTGTCGATCGACAAGGCGTCGAGAAGACGCACGAGATCATCCGTCATATGACGAATATCATAAAGGCGTTTGTCTTTCGGGGCGTCTGAAAGCCCGAAGCCCTTAAGGTCCGGGGCGATTGCCCAGTAACCTGCGTCAGCGAGCGCGGCGATCTGGCTTCTCCACGAAAATGCGATCTCGGGCCAACCGTGGACGAGGATAATTGGCGGGCCTTCGCCCGCGGAATAGGTTGCAAGACGGACGCCGCCGGCGTCGTGGAATTCGGGTTCTGGAAAGTCATTCATGGGGCGAGGATGCGCCCGCCGCTTTGGTCTTCGCAAGAACTAGCTGCAGGGCGGGCTTGTCTCTTCGTCGCGATCCGGTAAAGCGGCGCCATGAGCGACGCGGCGAACTCCGAAATCCCGAAAGGCTGGTCGATCCAGTCCTTTCCTGACACGTTCAGCGCCCATGCGGGGCCGTTTTATTTCCGCGACTATTCAAGCAATGAATCCGGCGTCGGTTTCCTCTCAGAGCCGCGTCACGCGAACGCAGGCGGAATCGTGCATGGAGGCGCGCTTTTGACGCTTGCAGACATGTCGCTCTGGGACATTTGCCGAAGGACCGTCGGCCCGTTCCGCGGGCTCACCGTCACCATGAATGCGGAATTCCTCGCGCCCGGCCCGATCGGAAAATTCATCATTGCGACAGGCGAGGCGACCAAGATCGGCAGGTCGTTGATGTTCGCGCGCGGCGTCGTCGCCTGCGACGGCGAAACGCTATTGTCATTTTCCGGGGCGTTGAAGCGGATCAAGCAGCGATAGGCTTTGAAAGGCGCCGCCGCCGGAACGCATCAAGGCTGATCAACGCCAGCGCGGTCCAGATCGCGCCGAAGCAAATCGCATGAGCGAGCGTGAATTTCTCGCCGTAATAGAGCCCGAGCAGGAACTGTCCGGTCGGCCCGATATATTGCAGGAAGCCGATGACGGTCAGCGACAGCCGACGCGCGGCGAGCGCGAACAGTACGAGCGGAATGACTGTCGCAGGTCCGGCGAGAAAAAGCAGGAAATCGAGCGTTCGGCTGTGATGGCCGAGCGCAAGCGCGCCGGTCGATTGAAGGTGCATCAGGAACAATAGCGCGAAAGGGGAGAGCAGCACGGTCTCGATGAATAGCCCGGGCATTGCGCCGACCGGGGTCGTCTTCCTGACATAGCCGTATGCCGTAAAGCTGACCGCGAGAATGAAAGACGGCCACGGAAAGACGCCCGCGCCGAATGTCAGCACGGCGACGCCGGCCGATGCCAGCGCGACGGCAACGATCTGCGCGCGCGTCAATTCCTCTTTCAGAATGAAGACGCCTGCGGCGATAAAGGCGAGTGGATTGATGTAATAGCCGAGGCTCGCCTGCAACACGCGGTCATTTGATACGGCCCAGACATAAGTCAGCCAGTTGCCTGCAATCAGCACTGCGGCGAGGCCGAGCAGGGCGAGGACGCGCGGCGATTTCGCCGCGGCGAGCGTTTCGCGCCATTGTCCGCGCAGGCTCAGGATGAAAGCGCCGAACGGCACGGACCAAAGGATCCGCTGCGCAACGATTTCCGATGCGGAGGCGGGCGCAAGCGCCTTGATATAAAGCGGAAACAGACCCCAGAGCGCATAGGCCGCAAAACCGCAGATGAGGCCGAGGCGCGCTTCCGGATTCTGCGTCACAGCGCCCGAAGTCGATTGCGTCATTCCTTTACGCCTTCCGCACTGACGCCTTCCGCGCGGACCCTGTCCGCGATTCTCTTCAGGGCGCTTTCCTTGCCTTTGGCGCGATAGCGCGCGGTTATCACGACGCTTTTGTCCAAACCCGTTTCGCCGGAAATTCCATCATAGACAAAGCCCTCATCAACGAACGGCTTCGGGGCCTTGTAGAATTTCGGATTCTGGTTGAGCTTTTTCAGCTCCTGCTCGATGATCGAACGTGTCACGAATTCAAGCGGCAGGTATTTCGATACGCCGCTGCGATTGCCGATCGAGAATTCGCCAAGAGTCGCCTGCAGCTTGCCGTCGACAGCCGCAGGAATCAGCGTCACGTCGATCCTGCCGGTTTCAAGCATCATGCGGCCGGGTTCGCCCTTGCCGTTCCATCCGCAGCTCCAGACTTCAAGTTCGATGTCGAGAGCAAAGCGGATCGCGCCGGCTGGAAAGTCGATGACGGGTTTTCCCGCATTCCAGCGCTGGCCGCACCTGTCCTGGCGCGCGGCGACCCATTTTTCGAGGTCTTTCTCGACGTCCGCGATGAAGCGCATCACATCAGTCTCGAGCACCAGCCGCAAATCGCCTTTTTTCGCCGCTGCGCGGTCGGCGTAAAGTATGATGTCGGCGGTGACCGGGCGCCCGCCCATATTGACGCGCGTGGGTGCGTCGTAAATCGTTTCAAAGCCTTTCGGCGCGGCGGCGAGCGCGCCTTCAAATAGGACGGCGGATCCCAGTGCTGCGATAAAAGCCCCCGCGCGCATCTCTCGCTCCGTATTTCCGCCTTTGCCGGTCGCGCCGGCGTTCAGGCGGCCTTCTTCAACAGGCCGCGATTGATCAGCGTTTCGGCGATCTGCACCGCGTTTAGCGCCGCGCCTTTGCGCAGATTGTCTGATACGCACCAGAATGAAAGTCCGTTGTCGACGGTCGGGTCGACGCGGATGCGGCTGACAAAGGTTGCAAATTCGCCGACGCACTCGACCGGCGTCACATAGCCGCCGTCCTCGCGCTTGTCGACGACAAGAACGCCCGGAGCCTCTCGCAGAATCTCGCGCGCTTCATCGTCCGAGATCGGACGTTCAAATTCGACATTGACCGCTTCTGAATGGCCGACGAACACTGGAACGCGCACGCAGGTAGCCGTCAGCTTGATTTTCGGATCGAGGATCTTCTTCGTCTCGACCACCATTTTCCACTCCTCCTTCGTATATCCGTCCTCCATGAAGGCGTCGATGTGAGGAATGACGTTGAAGGCGATCTGTTTCGTGAACGCCTCCGGCGTCGGCGAGTCGTTGACGTAAATGCCCTTCGTCTGCGTAAAAAGTTCGTCCATCGCGGCTTTGCCCTTGCCCGAGGTCGACTGATACGTTGAAACGACGACGCGCCTGATCGACGCGGCGTCGTGCAACGGCTTCAATGCGACAACGAGCTGCGCGGTCGAGCAGTTCGGATTGGCGATGATGTTCAGCTTCGAAAAGCCGCGCACTGCTTCCGGGTTCACTTCCGGCACGACCAGCGGCACATCGGGATGCATCCGGAAGTGTGAGGAATTGTCGATGACGACAGCGCCGGCGCCTGCGGCCTTCGGCGCCCATTCCTTCGAAACGGCGCCGCCGGCGGCGAAGAGCGCG
>CALKYG010000229.1 GCA_938003575.1 uncultured Alphaproteobacteria bacterium | reverse complement strand
CGATCGGGAGAGTCATGGTCACTCAGTCAACAAGAATTGCCTTATGCGCGGCGCTGCTTTCAGGCGCGTCCCTCATCGCGGCGGCGGCCGCGCATGACGGCGCGATGAGCGCGCCGCCGAAGGGCGCTGCAAGCTGGGAGATCGTATCGGCCGGCGGCAAGCACGGCGAAGAACAGGTGTGGACGGACACGGACGGCGTTCGTCATGCGCGGATGAAAATCGTGCTGCGCGGTCTGACGTATGACGTCGATCTCGCGACGACGGCGAATGACGCGGGCGTTCCGACATCGATCGTCATTCGCGGCGTGACGCCGTCGGGCGATGCGGGCGAGACCTTTGCGGTTCAGGACGGCGTTGCAAAATGGGAATCGCCTGCGGACAAAGGCGAGGCGCCGTGGCGCGACAACCTGATTTACATTCCGTTCGGAGGCCCCGCCGATGCGTCGGCGGCGCTGGCCGCGGCGCTTCTCAAGGACGCCGACGGAAAACTTGACGCCCTGCCGGGCGGCGCGGTGAAGGTCAGTGAGCTGACGACCCGGACGGTCGAGGCCGGCGGAAAGAAAAAGAATTTGAGAGCGCTCACAATCGACGGCGTCTCGTTTGAGCCGCTGACCGTGTGGGTCGATGAAAACGGCGGGTTCTTCGCGACGGTCGGCTGGCTTTCCTGGCTGCCGAAAGGCTGGGAAGGCGTCCGCCAGCAATTGATTGATGCGGAAACGGCGGCGCTCGCGGCGCGGGCGCCGGCCCTGCGCGCCTCGATCGTCGAGGATCCGGGCGCGCCCGTGCTCTTCAGGAACGTGAAAATCTATGACGCCGCCTCGAAGGGATTCAAGGCGAAGCAATCGGTGCTGGTCGAAGGCGGCGTCATCGCGGCTGTCGGGAAAAAAGCGAAGTCGAAGGATGCGCGCGTCATCGACGGCAAGGGCAAGACGCTCGTCCCCGGGCTGTGGGACATGCATTATCATACGGGCGGCGACGGCGCGGGCGTTCTCGCGCTTGCAAGCGGCGTCACCTCCGTGCGCGACATCGGCAATGAGAAGGCGACGCTGCTGAAGCGGATCAAGCGCATCAGGGACGGCGAGCTGCTCGGGCCGAACACTTATCCCATTCTCGGCATGGACGGCGACGGACCCCTGTCGGCGCAGGGATTCGTGCGCATCCATTCCGTCGAGGAAGGAAAGGCCGAGCTGGCGATCGGCAAGGAGGAAGGCTTCCTCGGCGTCAAGCTGTACGGCACGATCAATCCGGAATGGGTGAAGCCGCTGGCCGACGAAGCGCATCGCCTCGGCATGAGCGTTCAGGGACACATCCCCGCCGGCATGCGTCCGTCGGAAGCCGTCGCCGCGGGATATGACGGCATCAACCACATCAATTTCGTCATCATGGACGCGATGCCGGACGACATCATCCAGACGTCGAACGGCCTCAATCGCTTCTTCGGCCCCGGAAAGCATGCGCAGCATGTCGATCTGGCGGAAGAGCCGATGGCGAGTTTCATCGAGACGCTGGCGCGCGAAAAGGTCGTCATCGATCCGACCCTGACCGTCTATGAATTGAGTTTTGTTCCGGATGCGGGCGACGTTCCGCCGGGCGCCTCGCCCTATATCGGCGTCGCGCCGCCGCAGGTCGAGCGTCAGTTCAAGTCGGGCGGCCTCGTCGCGCCCGAGGGCTATGACGCGACCCGGGCGGACATGCGCGCAAGTTTCGAAAAGCTCGTTGAGACGGTGCGCATCATGCATGAAAAGGGCGTGCCGATCGTCGCCGGCACCGACGGTTATCCGATGGATCTCATCCGCGAGATGGAGCTTTACGTGCGCGCCGGCATGACGAACGGCGAGGCGCTTGACACGGCGACGTCGGGCGCGGCGCGGGCGCTCGGCGTTGACGACAAGGTCGGGTCGATCGCGCCGGGAATGGCGGCCGATCTGGTCCTCGTCGACGGCGATGTTGAAGACTCGATCGGCGCGCTGCGCCGCGTCGTGACAGTCATGCAGGGCGGCATGCTGATGGATGGGAACAAGCTTCGGGAGGCGGCGGGCCTGTCCGGCATGCCGAAATAATCCGGGAGGGTGCGGGGGGCGCAATGATGACAGGGCTTCGACGGAGCGGCGCCGGCCTGCTGCTGCTGGCGGCGGTTTTTCTGGCGCTGTTCATGGCGAAAGGATCGTTGAGTTCGGCGCCGCCGATCGATCCGGCGGGCGAATTCGACGTATCACGCGCCGTCGCCCGGCTCGCCCGCATTCTCGGCGACGAGCGGCCGCACCCGGTCGACAGCGACGCGAATGATGCGGTGCGCGAACGCCTGATCAGCGAAATTCGCGCAATCGGTTTCGACCCTGAAGTCCGCGACGGCTTTTCCTGCCGGAGCGTTCAGAGGCGAAACGCCGTCTCTTGCGCCCGCGTCCGCAACGTCCTGTTCCGCGCCGGTCCGGAGAACGGCAGGGCGATCTTGGTCGCCGCCCATTATGACAGCGTGCCGGCGGGGCCGGGCGCGGCCGACGACGGCGCCGGAATGGGCGCCGCGCTTGAAATCGCCGAGATTCTGAAAACGCGCCGGCCCGTCCATCCTGTCATCTTCCTGATGACTGACGGCGAGGAAGCGGGGCTTCTCGGCGCGCGCTCCTTTGTCAGGAGCGATCCGGCGGCGAAGGAACTCGCCGCGGTCATCAATATGGAGGCGCGCGGCGTGTCCGGCCCCGCGATCCTTTTCGAGACGAGCAGTCCCAACGGACGCGACATCGAGGCCTATCTGCGCCGCACAAAGCGCCCGGTCGGAAATTCGCTGGCGACGGACATTTACAAGATGCTTCCGAACGACACCGACATGTCGGAATTTCTCGGCCTTCCCGTCGACGCCGCAAATTTCGCCTTCACCGACCGGCTGCCGCTTTATCATACGCCGGGCGACAATCTCTCAAATCTCGATCGCAGAAGTTTCGCTCATCTCGGCCGCTCCGCTCTGGCGTCGATTGACGGCTTCCTCCGCAATTTCGACGAAATTGGCGGCAAGCGCGAGGAACGGGTCGTCTTCGCCGACGTGCTCTCGCGGTTCATGCTGGTGACGCCGCAGCTTGCCGGCCTTGCGATGATTATTGCGGGACTTGCCGCGTCGGTGACGGCGTTTTTCCGGATAACGGGCGGGCGGCCGGTGCGGGCGGCGATGACGCCGCTGATCGCGATGGCCGGCGCCGGCGCGGCCGCGTTCGCCCTGACGCAGCTTGTCGCCCTTGTCCGCTCGGAGAATTCATTCTGGTTCGCCGCCCCGCACTGGACGCGCGCGATCATTTATCTTGCGGCGGTGTGCGCCTCGATCGCCGCCTTCGTTCTTGCGGCCGACGCCGACCGGCGCCGCGTGCTCGCCGCGTCATGGATCTGGTTTTCGGCGATGGGCGTCGTCGCTTATGCGGCGGCGCCAGGCGCCGCCATGCTGTTCGGCGCGCCGGCCGGCCTTTTTGCATGCGCCGCTTTCGCCAGCGCCGGCGCGACGCGCCTGCTGGCGCCGCTTTCCCTGATCGGCGTCGTTGCGGCGTTCGCGCTCTGGCTTCCGACGCTCCATTACGCTGAAATCGGATTGGGTCTCGGCGCGGCCTGGCCGTTTGCGATTCTCGGCGCGTTGCTTTTCATGCTGGCGGCGCCGATCGTCGCGCCGCCTGCCGCGCCGCGTCTGTCGAACAGTCTTGCGCCTGCGGCGCTGCTGGTCGCCGCGGTCGCGCTCGCGATCACGGCGCCCGCCTATTCTCCGTCCGCGCCCCGTCCGCTCAATATCCAGCACTTTGTCGACGGCGCATCCGCGGAATCATTCCTCGCCCTGTCCGCCGCCGGCGAAAAGATTCCGGAGTCAATGCGCGCCGTTTCCGATTTCGCCGAGCGTGAAATCCCGGGTCTTGACCGCCGCTATCTGACGGCGCCGGCGGCGGCGCATGACGGGGCCGCGGTCGGCGTTGAAGTTTCCTCAGTCGAGGATGGGGCGCAGGGCCGGAAGATTTCCCTGATACTCCGGTCGAACGGCGCCGATGAAATCATTCTGATAGCCCCGCAGGAAGCGAAACTGACGCGGGCCGAGGCGGGCGGCGACAGTTTCGACTTCACTTCCGGCGGCCCAGCGTATCTGCGCTGTTCGGGCCGGTCATGTTCCGAATTCGAGGTCGGCGTCACTGTCGGCGCCGATCCGGCGGAATATGTCGCGCTTGCCGTTCGTTACGGTCTTGGACCCGAGGGCGAAGCGCTGAAGGCCGCCCGGCCGGATTGGGCGACGCCGATCCAGAACGGCGACGTCCGCATCACGCTTTCCAGAACGACCCTTTAGCATTTGGAACGCGACGGGCGAGTCTTTGATTGCGGGACGCCGCTCCGCGGCGAATTTGAAATGAAGATTGCGAAACTCTCCTATCTCGTTCGCGATTACGACGAGGCGATCGACTGGCTTGTCGGAAAACTCGGCTTTGAGCTTGTCGAGGACGCTTCGCTCGGCGATGCGAAGCGCTGGGTCGTCGTCGCGCCGCCGGGCGGCAAGGGCGCCGCGCTTGTGCTGGCGAGAGCCGACGGAGCGGCGCAGCATGCGCGCGTCGGCGACCAGACGGGCGGCCGCGTGTTTCTTTTTCTTGAGACGGACGATTTCGATCGCGACCATGCGGCGATGACGGCGAAGGGCGTCAACTTCCTGGAAGCGCCGCGAAACGAGCGCTACGGCAAGGTCGCGGTGTTCGAGGATCTTTACGGAACGACGTGGGATCTTATCGAACCGGCCTGACCGCCTGCGACAATTCGTACGCGCGCCGGCGCGCAAAATCTGATCCTGATCAAATTCCCGCGCGCGGCGGCGCGTAGAGAGGCTGCGAAACAACAAAGCAGGGGATTTCCAATGCGCTCGCTTCTACTTGCCGCCGCCGCCGCCGTTCTGACAACGCCCGCCTATGCTGAGGCCGGCGACTGGCTGGTCCGTCTGCGCGGCATTTACGTCGCGCCGCAGGACGATTCAGGCCCGGTGCTTCCGGCGGTTCCAACCGGCTCCGTGACGGTCGACGATGCAATCGTTCCTGAACTCGATTTCACTTATTTCTTCACAAACAACATCGCGGCCGAACTGATCCTTGCGACGAGCCCGCATGACATCGGCGGCGCCGGCGCCATTTCCGGCCTCGGCGAGATTGCGGACACGATGGCGCTGCCGCCGACGCTGACGTTCCAGTATCACTTTGCGCCGGACTCAAGGGTCCGTCCCTATGTCGGCGCGGGCGTCAACTGGACGATCTTTTACAGCGAGGATTCGACATCGAGCCTCGACACGGCGCTCGGCGGCGCAACCGGCGTCTCGCTTGACGACAGTTTCGGCTGGGCGGTTCAGGCCGGAATCGACTTCGACATCACCAAGCGCGTTTTCCTCAACCTTGACGTCAAATATGTCGATATCGACACGACGGCGACGCTCAACACAGGCGGCGCGATCAACACCGTCGATGTCGAGATCGATCCGATCATATTCGGCGTCGGCGTCGGGATGAGGTTCTGACGGACTTCCCGCCGTTCGCCTTCCCATCGTTTAACGGCGGGAACGCCGCCGGCTCCTTTTTCCCTGTTGGAGCCGGCGGCGACTCGTCTGTGCGGGGCGCGGCCCTGTCGCCGTTGCGCGCCGATGCAGAGTGTTGCGGCGCGGCGAGGCCCGCGCTAATCGGGGCTCCCCATTTCCGCCCGCATCCGGAGCCCTCGATGAACATCCATGAATACCAGGCCAAGGAACTCCTCAAATCCTTCGGGGTTCCCGTTTCCAAAGGCGTCCCGGTCGTCGACGCAAAAGACGCTGAGGCGGCGGCGGCGACGCTTCCCGGTCCGTTATACGTGGTGAAGGCGCAAATTCACGCGGGCGGCCGCGGCAAGGGCAAGTTCAAGGAAGCCTCAGCCGGAGAGAAAGGCGGCGTCAGACTCGCGAAGTCGCCGAAGGAGGCGGCGGAATTCACCCGGCAGATGCTCGGAGCGACGCTCGTGACGAAGCAGACGGGCGAGGCGGGCAAGCAGGTCAACCGCATCTATATCGAAGACGGCTCCGACATCGAAAAGGAGCTTTATCTCTCCGCGCTCGTCGACCGCGCGAAATCGCGCGTCGCCTTCATAGTCTCGACCGAAGGCGGCATGAATATCGAGGAAGTCGCCGAGGAAACGCCGGAGAAAATCCACACGATCCATATCGATCCGGCGACCGGCTACATGCCCCATCACGGCCGGCGCATCGCCAAGGCGCTGGCGCTGAAAGGCGATCTTGCGAAGCAATGCGGCAAGCTGATCAGCCAGCTCTACAAGGCGTTTGTCGAGAAAGACATGGCGCTTTTGGAAGTGAACCCGCTCATCGTCACCAAGGACGGCGATCTCAAAGTCCTCGACGCGAAAGTCGGCTTTGACGACAACGCGATCTTCCGTCACGCCGATGTCGCCGCGCTGCGCGATGAAACGGAAGAAGACCCCTATGAGCGCAAGGCGAAGGAGTTCGACCTTTCCTACGTCAAGCTCGACGGCAATATCGGCTGCATGGTGAACGGCGCGGGGCTTGCGATGTCGACGATGGACATCATCAAGCATTACGGCGCGGAGCCGGCGAACTTCCTCGATGTCGGCGGCGGCGCGACGAAGGAAAAAGTGACCGAGGCCTTCAAGATCATCACGTCAGATCCGAACGTCAAAGGCATCCTCGTCAACATCTTCGGCGGCATCATGCGCTGCGACACGATCGCGGAAGGCATCATCGCGGCGGTGAAGGAAGTCGGTCTCAAAGTGCCGCTCGTCGTCCGCCTTGAAGGAACGAATGTCGAAAAGGGCAAGAAGATATTGGCCGAGAGCGGCCTCGCCATCACGCCCGCCGACGATCTTGAGGATGCGGCGCAGAAGGTCGTGAAGGCGGTGGGGTAGGTTAGGTTCCTTGCCGGGCTTTAATCATTATTCCGATTGCACTTGCGGCTGGTGCGTCAAGTACGGTCTGCCGACAGCAAACAACCGAGCGAAGGTCCGACGGCAGTTTGATCGTGATCGCATCAACTACGGCTGGCATCGTTTCATCGATTACAATGCTCGTTGTCCTGTCTGCGGAGCGGATGTGATCTATTATCAAAATGAGTTCGGCAGTCGTGTGTTTTTTGATGGGTTTGGGCCAGCTTGGCCAAAGCATCCTTGCACAGATACCGGAGAGCGGATTTCGTTCAGAAAAGTTTCCTTGCGGAAGCGAACAAAGGTGCTCGACGCCTTCACCGATCAAATCATGGTTCTAGGGCTCGCGCCGGAAAGTTCGGTAACTTGGCTGCCGGCGAGAATAACTAAATTTAACGTGCGCGGAAAAAGTGCAAAGCTTGAAATCTTCAATGGTATAAATTGGCTTGGCGGCTTTACTGTTATTTGGCCAATCGGCGAGCCGGTGCCTCTTGAAAAAGAA
>CALKYG010000228.1 GCA_938003575.1 uncultured Alphaproteobacteria bacterium | reverse complement strand
AGATGAACCAGTTCGGAAAATGAATAACCTCTGGCGGAATGTTCGGCGTCTTCTCCCACGGCCATTCGCCGATCAGAGCGAGCCAGTAGCGCGTGAAGACGCGAATATTCTTGAGACCGCCCTTCGAAAGTATCCAGTCGCGCGCAAGGATCATCCGGGGATCGTTCGCCGGCACGCCGCAGGAGCGCAGCGCCGCATAGGCTTCGACTGTCGTGTTGATGTCGCCGCCAGGCGCGTCGTGATAGATTTCCCATGAGCCGTCGGCGCGCTGCGTCTTCTTCAGCGATTCGGCGAGACGCGGGCGCAGGTGGTGATCCTCAAGCCCCATGAACCAGAGGCAGAGAATCCACTGCGCCTCCATGCAGGCGTTCGATTCAAGCCGGCCCACCCAATAGCCCTCGGGCTTCTGGTTCGCCTTTAGCCAGTCAGCCGCCGCCTTGATCGAGGCGTCCAGTTGCGCCTCGAAATTGCCGCGCCCTGCTGAATTCACGCCGTTTTCGTACATCGCCCCGCCTGTTGAGCTTCTTGAACGGCCTGACTTATGGCGGCGAAGGCGGGCGATCTCAAGCGGCGCAGCCCCGGAATAGCGACCTTTGAACCTCTCCCGGCGGCAAGGACGCATGGCCGCTTGGGGCAGTCGAATAAGCGCCGCGCGGCGGCGCCCCGCGACGACGGGACGGCAACCCGGACCCGATCACGCCTCTCGATTTACGCCGATGTAGCGACCTCGCCGGAGCGCCCTCTTTTCATATATCATTGTCGATATATATATATCGAGTGACGGAGCGGAAACAATGACGGTGAAAGCCGCGATACGCGAACTTGACCAGCGGGCGGAGGAAGCGGCGGCGCTTTTAAAGCTTCTGTCGCACCCCAATCGTTTGAGGATCGCATGCGAATTGCGCAACCGCGAAGCCTCGGTCGGCGCGCTGGAAGAGGCGATCGGATCGCCGCAGCCGACCTTATCGCGCGACCTCGCCCGCATGCGCGAGGAGGGACTTCTGGCCGCTCGCCGTCATTCGAGGTTTGTTTTCTATCGCCTCGCCGATGATCGACTCGCCCGCGTAATTGACGCATTGTGCGCGGCTTACGGTCCCGATACGGAAAAACAGAGAAAGTGGAGCCGAAAATGACTGCTGCGCCCGTCGTCAGGACGTTCTTTGACGAACCGACTTTCACTGCGAGCCATGTCGTCAGCGACTCCGCGACGAAAGCGGCGGCGATCATCGATTCAGTTCTCGATTTCGATCCGGCGTCCGGCGCGACGTCGACGAGGAGCGCAGATGAGATCATCGCTCATGTGAAGGCCGAAGGGCTTGAAGTCGAATGGATTCTTGAAACGCATGTGCACGCGGATCACCTGTCTGCGGCGCCCTATCTGAAAAAGCATACCGGCGGAAAGATCGGAATCGGCTCGAAAATTCCGGTCATCCAGGAGACGTTCGGGAAGGTCTTTAACGCAGAGCCGGAATTCCGGCGCGACGGGAGCCAGTTCGACGCCCTGTTCGATGACGGCGCAGTATTCAAGGTGGGCTCGATCGAGGCGCGCGTCATTCATACGCCGGGGCATACGCCCGCCTGTGTCACTTATGTCATCGGCGACGCCGCCTTTGTCGGCGATACGATGTTCATGCCCGATTACGGCACGGCGAGGTGCGATTTTCCCGGCGGCGATGCGGCGACGCTTTACAGATCAATTCAGAAAATCTTCGCCCTGCCCGAAAATACGCGCCTTTTCCTGTGCCACGACTACAAGGCTCCGGGCCGCGAGGAATTCGCATGGGAGACGACCGTAAAGGATGAACGCGATTGGAACATTCATGTCGGCCGGGGCGTTTCGGAGGCGGATTTCGTCAAGATGCGCACGGCCCGCGACAGGACGCTCGCCATGCCGCGACTGATTCTCCCTTCGGTCCAGGTGAACATGCGCGCGGGAGAGCTTCCTCCGCCCGATTCGAATGGCGTGCGCTATTTGAAGCTGCCGATCAACATGTTCTAGAAAGGCGGCCTTGCCGAGGGAGGAAGCCTTGAGACACCAGGTCGTCATTGTCGGCGGCGGAGCTGCGGGCGTCGCTGTTGCGTCAAGTCTGTTGAAGCGTCGCCGCGATCTCGACATTGCGATTGTCGAGCCAAGCGAACGCCACTTTTATCAGCCGGGCTGGACGATGGTCGGAGGCGGCGTGTTCGACTTCGATTCCACCGTGCGGTTGCAATCCGCCTGCATCCCCAAGCGGGCGAAATGGATCAGGAAGGCGGCGGCGGCGTTCGATCCCGACAACAACGCGGTCATCCTCGATGACGGCGAGCGCGTCGGCTACGACTTTCTTATCGCCGCGCCGGGCCTCAAACTCAATTTCGATTCGGTACCGGGCCTTTCCGAAACGCTCGGCAAGAACGGCGTCACCTCCAATTACAAGCCCGGCCTTGCATCTTATACCTGGGAGCTCGTACAACAACTCGAAAGCGGGAAAGCGATCTTCACACAGGCGCCGCTGCCCTTCAAATGCCCCGGCGCGCCGCAAAAGGCGATGTATCTTGCGGCCGATTACTGGCTGCGGAAGAAGCGTCTCGACAAGATCGGGATTTCATTCTGCACGGCGGCGCCCGCCATGTTCGGCGTCGCCGCATTCGTGCCGGCCCTTCTCGACTATGTGAAGAAATACGGCATCGAGACGAATTTCGGTTCGGTCCTCATCGCTGTCGACGGCGCAGCGAAAAAGGCGACATTCAGGGAAAAAGGCGCGGACGGAGTCGACCGAGAGGTCGTGCGCGAGTTCGACATGCTGCATGTGTGTCCGCCTCAAATCGCCGCCGACGTCGTCAGAACGAGTCCGCTCGCGGACGCGGCGGGTTTCATCGACGTCGATCAGGAAACGCTGCGCCACAAGAAATATGCTAACGTCTTCGGGCTCGGCGACGCCTGCAATGCGCCCAACTCGAAGACGGCGGCCGCCGCGCGCAAGCAGGCGCCGATCGTTGCGGAAAATCTGCTGAGCGTCATGAACGGCGGCGAACCCGAATTCGGCTATGACGGCTACGCTTCCTGCCCGCTGACGGTGTCGCTCGGAAAGATCGTGTTCGCCGAGTTCGGTTTTGGCGGAAAGCTGTTGCCGACCTTTCCGAAATGGATAAACGAAAATACGAAGGCGACGCGGTTCGGCTGGCTGATGAAGGCGGAAATTCTTCCCTGGGTCTATTGGGAACTGATGCTCGCCGGTCATGAATGGCTGGCGAAACCGAGGAAGCGCGAAGCAAAGGCGGGGTGACGGTGAACGCGCGCTCATTCAGTGATTTTGCGCCGATCCTGAAATGGGCGCCGCGCTACACCGGCGCGGCCTTCGCTGATGATCTCCTGGCGGCGGTCATCGTCACCATCATGCTGATCCCGCAGTCTCTCGCTTATGCGCTGATCGCGGGGCTGCCGCCCGAAGCGGGACTCTACGCCTCGATCGCTCCTCTCATCGCTTACGCGATATTCGGCACTTCCACGGCGCTCGCGGTCGGCCCGGTCGCGGTCGTTTCATTAATGACGGCGGCGACGGTGGGTGATTTCGCCGCGCGCGGCACGGCGGACTATTCCGCTGCGGCGCTCGCTCTCGCCTTCATCGTCGGACTTATGCTGCTGGCGATGGGCGCGCTAAGGCTCGGCTTTCTTGCGAATTTTCTGAGCCATCCGATCATTTCCGGCTTCATCACCGCATCCGGCGTTCTGATCGCCGCCGGACAGCTGAAGCACATCCTCGCTGTCGAAGCGAATGGCGATACGCTTGTGGAGATTGCGATCTCCCTCGCCGACCATGCGGACGCCGCCCACCTTCCGACATTGCTGATCGGCGCGGGCGTCATCGCTTTCCTCTTCTGGACCCGCTCGAACATGAAACCGTTGCTCGTAAGGCTCGGCATGAAAGACCGGGCGGCGGCGCTGACGGCGCGCGCAGCGCCCTTGCTCGCAATCATCGCCACCATAGCGCTCGCAACCGCGTTCGGTCTTGCGGAACGAGGCGTCGCTGTCGTCGGGGCGACGCCGAAAGGGCTGCCGCCGCTTGCGTTTCCGGATTTCGAGTGGCCGCTCTGGCGCGCGCTTGTCGGCCCGGCGATGCTGATCGCCATCATTGGCTACGTGGAATCGGTTTCGGTCGCGCAGACGCTCGCCGCCAAGCGTCATGAACGAATCGACCTCGACCAGGAATTGATCGCGCTCGGCGCGTCCAACATTGCGGCGGGAACGGCGGGCGGCTTTCCCGTGACCGGCGGCTTTGCGCGTTCCGTCGTCAATTTCGATGCGGGCGCCAGAACGCCGGCCGCCGGCGCATTCACGGCGGCCGGCATCGCCGTCGCCGCCCTTTTCCTGACGCCGCTTCTTTTCAATCTTCCAAAGGCGACGCTCGCCGCGACGATTATCGTCGCTGTCCTCAGCCTCGTCGATATCGGAACGATCAGGCGCACATGGAGGTATTCAAAGTCCGACTTTGCTGCGATGGCGGCGACGATCCTCGGCGTCTTCTGTTTCGGCGTCGAAGCCGGCGTGATGGCCGGGGTTATCCTGTCGATTCTGCTCCTTTTGCATCGCGCCAGCCGTCCCCATTCCGCGATCGTCGGCCAGGTGCCTGGCACTGAGCATTTCCGGAACGTCCTGCGCCACGACGTCATCACAAGCCTTTCCGTCGCTTCAGTCCGGATCGACGGCGATCTTTTTTTCGCCAACGCCCGGTTTGTCGAAGAACGGCTTGTCTCGATGGCGCCGGATGGAAAGGGCGTCCGCCATGTCGTGCTCATGTGTTCGGCGATCAATTCGATTGACCTGAGCGCGCTGGAAGCGCTCGAAAGAGCGATGCGCCGTTTGAAGGAAGCCGGCGCAGCGCTCCACCTTTCCGAGGTGAAAGGACCGGTGATGGATGCGCTCAAGCGGTCTCATTTTCTCGACGCGCTGACCGGCCGTGTTTTTCTCAGCGAATATGAAGCCATGCGTACGCTCGATCCCGATACATTCAAGCCGGCTGTCATAGCTGCAACCACATGACGCCATCGGGAAATTTTTTCTCACTGATACGGGAACGCATCATGGTTCAGCCGGATGCGGCTTTCCTGACGGTTCCCGGCGCGCAGAGCTGGACCTTCGGCGAAATGGAAGACATGAGCGCCCGGATCGCCGGCGCGCTTGTTCACGCGGGCGCAAAACGCGGAGACCGCATCGCAGTCCAGGTCGAAAAGAGCGCCGAAAATGTCGCGCTTTATCTTGCAAGCCTGCGCGCGGGTCTTGTTTATCTCCCGCTCAACACCGCCTATACGCCGGCCGAGATCGCCTATTTCATCGGCGACGCCGAACCGTCGATTTTCATTTGCGATCCGGCGCTTAAAAGCGCGCGGCCGAAAGGCCCCCGCATCCTCACGCTCTCCGCAGGAGGCGCCGGATCGCTGACAGACGCGGCCCGAGCCGCGCCCGCGTTTCAGGATGTCGCGCCCGTGGACGCGGACGATCTCGCGGCCATTCTCTACACGTCCGGCACGACGGGCCGCTCAAAAGGCGCCATGCTTACGCATCGGAACCTGCGGTCGAACGCCGTCGCTCTCTGCGACATCTGGGGGTTTCGCGCTGGCGATATTCTCGTCCACGCCTTGCCCGTCTTTCACATCCACGGCCTCTTCGTCGCGCTGAACACGGCGCTCCTCAATCGCTCCGAAATCATTTTTCTTCCGAAGTTCGACGTTGCGGAAATCCGCCGAAGCCTGGCGCGTGCGACGATGATGATGGGCGTTCCGACATTTTACACGCGGCTTCTCGCCGAGCCGGATTTCGGCGCCCAGGACTGCGCCAACGTCCGTCTTTTCATTTCGGGCTCAGCGCCGTTGACGGCCGAGACTTTCAGGGAGTTCGAGAAGCGCACCGGCAAACAGATTCTCGAGCGCTATGGCATGTCCGAAGCCGGCATGATCGCGTCGAATCCGCTGAACGGGGAGCGCCGCGCAGGGACCGTCGGCTACGCCCTGCCGAATATTGAGATCCGCATTACGGCGAACGGCGAAATTCTTCCGCCCGGCGAGACCGGGATCGTCGAGGTCCGCGGCCCCAATGTCTTCAAGGGCTATTGGCGCATGCCTGACAAGACGGCGGAGGAATTCCGCGGCGACGGATGGTTTTCAACCGGCGATGTCGGCTTTCTGTCGGCGGACGGCCGGCTCACCCTCACCGGGCGCGCAAAGGACCTCGTGATCGTCGGCGGCTACAATGTTTATCCGAAAGAGATTGAGGAGATCCTCGATTCGCTCCCCGAGATCGCCGAATCCGCCGTCATTGGCGCGCCGCATCCCGACATGGGAGAAGGCGTCGTTGCGATTCTCGTTCCGGCGAAAGGGTCAGCCGCGGCGCCGCCGTTGAATGACGGCGCGCTGAATGCAGCCGTCTCCACGCTCGCGCGGTTTAAGCAGCCGCGCAAATTCATCTGGATGGACGCACTCCCCCGAAACGCAATGGGAAAGGTGCAGAAGCAGGCGCTGCGGGAGCGTTGGTCCGGCGCATTCTCATGAATGCGGCGAACCGCCGAAGACTTCCATGGATGACGGCTCAGCGACGCCATTCGCGATTTCTCCGGCAGGTTGATTGTCCGCCTGCGGAGCGCCTGCCATCGCGGGAAATTCGTGGAATTTTCTGCTGACGCAATCAGCGCCCGGAGCGGCGTTAACGACGATTTTTGAAAAAAATCTTCAGCATTGATTTCGTTCGCGGATTTCGATCCGTCCCCCGGGTTGTCCCCCAGGTTATCCCCCGGGTTGTTCCCCGGGTTGTGCCCCGACTTTTCCCCCTCCTTTGGCCTTGCCGCCTAATTCTTCTCGCCCCATCTCGGCAGGCAACTGGG
>CALKYG010000227.1 GCA_938003575.1 uncultured Alphaproteobacteria bacterium | reverse complement strand
CCGGCGTATTTCAGGCCGCCTTCCCATTGCTTGACGCCGTCGACATTGGGCCTTCCTTCGCGAATGTCGTCGAAATGCGGGAAGAGAAAACCTTTCGTGTAGCGCGCGAATGCGCCGAGATCGTCCGTGATGTCGTAATTGCCCGCGAACGTGTAGGCCCATTCGCTGCCGGAGACATTGCTCGCCGAATCAAGAACGCCGTCGGCGAAACTTGTTCCGCCCGCGCTGAAATCGACCAGATAGTCGATGTGAATCCACTCATGGCGTCCGCCGAGATCGAGGCGGAACCGATCGGTCACCTGCCACGAATCCGCGGCGTAGATCGCTTCGGCGCGCGCATCGCCGTCGGAATCGAGTCCAAACAGAAAGCCTGCATCGCCGCCGGCGGCGGCGATATCGGCCGGCGTGATCGCCGCATCGAGCGGCTCGCCGTTCTGCGTGTTATGGACAGGTATCGGATTGCCGAGAAGCCAGAAGTCCTTCGACGACCACTTCGCCCGATAATAACCGACAGTCACGTCATGAGAGTCGAAAAATGTCTTGTTGACGCTGAGATCATTGATCAGCGCCTCAAGGTCCTTCTTGACGACCCAATGCCCATAGGTCTGGACGAAATCGCCCGCGCCGAGCGTCTGACCGCTCGCGGTCATCACCGGACCGCCGATCACCGTTTCAAGCGCCGAGACGGGAACGGCGCCGCCCGAAGGCACGAGGCCGAACGTATCAGCGTCCCCGTTCATATAGGTGAAACGATCACGAATGACGAAGCCGCCGCCGAATTCATATTCGCCGCTGCCGCCGGCTACGACGCCCTTCCAGCCGCGGCCGTCGGCGAAATCGAATTCTTCAGTCGCGCCGGAGGAATCAACTTGAAGCGTGCGGAATCTCGTCGCGTTCCCGAGCTGGGCGAATTCACCGAGATCATTCCCGGAATTGAGCGCCATCGGCAGCACCCACTGGCCGTGATCATCCGTGTAACGCCCGAATACGTTGATCTTTCCGCGCTCGAAACGCTTTGTCAGATTTGCGGTGAATTGAACGCCCTCTTCGGATGTGAATTCCGTGTCGCGGATCCCGTCGGACGCCCTCCAGTAGCCGCCGACCATTCCATAGAAGTCGTTTCCAAGCGGCCCGCTGATGACAGCGTCAATCCTGTGCGAACCGTAGTCCGCCGTCGTGTATTTGACCCGGCCTTCGGCTTCATCGCCGCCTTCCTTGAGATTGAAGTTTACGGTGAGGCCAGGCTCGCCTTTTCCGAAGACGGAGTTCGGGCCGCCGCGAAGGCCTTCGACGCCCGCGATCGTTTCGTCAATCCGGAAAATCGAGCTCTGCTCGAAGAATGACAGCATCTCCGTGCCGTAAAGCGGCGATCCGTTTATCGCGAGCGTGACGAAAGGCGCGTCGCCGCCGCCGGGAAGGCCGCGCACGTCGATGTTGGCGCCGGCGACGCCGCCGGAACTTTCAACCCAGACGCCGGGAATGCTCTTGAGGAGGTCGGCGGTGCTTTGCGGAGAGAATTTTTCGATGGCCGACGCATCGATCGTCGTCACGGCGAAGCTTGCATCCTGCCGATCGGCGCCGGCGCCGCCCGGCGTGCCGATCACGACTATTTCGTCAACCGCTTCGCGCGCCGCCGACTCTTGCGCCCACGCTTCGCCGGCCGCCAGCGCCGCCGCCCCAGCGCTCAACGCGAGCAATTGGACAAGCTGTTTCCGCGCACTAACCCTGGCTTCTCCGCACGCTATTCTCTGCATTCTGGCCTCCCTGTTTAACCGCCGGCGCGATCGCGCATTTTTTGATGAAGCGAGATTGCAGCGGCGCGGCATGCTGCGCAATGGATTGCGCAATCTTGTGATGAGAAATCCGTTGTAATGATGCCGCTCCGCAACGCATTCTGCGCAAGTGTGCGCAAGTTCTTGTTATTTTCTTGCGCCGCAGGACTGGCGAATGACGAGTTCAGTCGGCAAGGTGACATCGGCCGGTTCGCCGCCCGCAAGTATTCGCAACATTGTTTCGACGAGCTTGCGTCCGCCTGCGGCCGTATCCTGACGGATCGTCGTCAGCCCCGGCGTCACATAGTTGGCGAGCGCGATATCGTCATAGCCGATGACCGCCACATCTTCAGGGACGCGGACGCCGAGATCGGATAACGCGCTTATGGCGGCGATGGCCATCAAGTCGCTCGCCGCAAATATCGCGTCATGATGTATGCCGTTTTCGAACAGCCGTCGCGTGGCCTCATAGGCTGACGCACTGTCAAACGGCATCGACAGCATCAACGTTTGATCTGAAGCGACGCCGGCGCCGGTCAGCGAAGTGACGAGGCCGGCGTGGCGAAGGCCCACTTCAACGTGATTGACGTCGCCGAGGAAGATCAGCCGGCGGCGTCCGTTCTTGATCAGGTGCTTTCCCGCGAGCGCGCCGCCGACCATGTTGTCGCTCCCCACGACTGCATAGGTTTTCCCTGGAATCCTCGCGCCCCAGACGACGACATTCCTGTGCCTTTCAGCGTAACGATTGAGCGCATCCGGATCCCGCCCCTGCCCGATGATGATGGCGCCGTCGGCCCGCTTGACCGCCAGCGTATCGGCAAGCGCGCCTTCGCCCCACGGCCGCGCGCGCGAAAGCAGGAGATCATAGCCGTTTTCGGCGAGCGCGTCGCCAATCGACGCGATGATCTGGCTGAAGAACGGGTCTGAAAAATGCTGGCGATTGCTTTCGGAAATCGCAATGACGACTTCAATTGTAAGAGTTTCCTGCGTCCTTAGGCTCCGTGCGCGGCTGTTGATGCGATACCCGCTTTCCTCGATCAACCTCAGGATTCGTTCCTTTGTCGCCGCGGATACGCGATTGCTGCCGGCGATCGCGCGCGACACGGTCGATTCGGCGACGCCGGCGATTTCGGCGACTTCCGCCATTGTACGAGGGGAGTTTGCGCTGCGCGACGCCGGGCGGCGGGGTTTCATGTCCGTACCCGCAGAATCGCGCCGCCATAGGGCGGCAGAATGAGCTCGCCGCCGTCGATCGTCGCCGGCAGCCCGTAATCAAGCATTTCGCCGGCGTCAGGGGGCGGAGCGATTCGCACTTCGTCCGCTCCAAGATTGAATGCGCAAAACAGCCGTTGCGCATCCAGCTTTCTAGTGAAAGCCAGGATCGGCTCCGGCGTGTCGGCAAACTTGATGTCGCCCAGCCGCAGCGCTTCATGACGCTTTCGAAACGCAATAAATTGACGCGTCTTGTTGAGAATGGAGAGCGGATCCTCAGATTGCCGTCCGACAGCGAGACGCGCGTGACGCGGATCGACAGGAAGCCACGGCTCGACCGAGGAGAAACCGGCATTCGGCGCGTCGCTTCGCCATGGGATTGGCGTCCGGCAGCCGTCCCGGCCGAGGCTGTCCGGCCAGAATCTGATACCCTCGGGGTCCCTCAATCTCTCCAGCGGAACGTCAGCTTGCGGAAGACCAAGCTCCTCGCCCTGATAAAGAAAGATCGTTCCTCTGAGGCACATGAGGACGCCGAGCAGAAGGACCGCGAAATCATCACTGGCGTCCTCGCCTCCCCAGCGCGTTCTGACGCGCACCACATCATGATTTGAAAACGACCAGCTCGGCCAAGCCGTTTCGCTCGTCCATGATTCAAGCGCATCGCGGATAAGCTTCGCAGTCAACGGGCCGTTTTCCAGAAGCATGAAATTATATGCAGTGTGCAAGCGGCCGGGCGAGGAATACTCAATGCTGCGTTCGATATAGGAATCGCTGCCGATTTCCGCGACGGTCATGATCGCCGGATACTCGTCCGTAAGCGCGCGGAGCGCTTCGATGAATTCCAGGTTTTCAGGCTGCGAGCGATCATAAAGGTGGCGCTGGTGTTGATACGGCCGCGCAAATCCGCCCCCACGCCGCTTCGGAGGATTGCTGCGAAGCAGCCGGTCGCAATAATAGAAATTGGCGACATCAAGCCGAAAGCCGTCGACGCCCCGATTGAGCCAGAAGCGCGCGACATCAAGAATTGCGGAACGCACTTCCGGGTTGTGAAAATTGAGATCAGGCTGCTCGCTCAGAAAATTGTGCATATAGTACTGGCGGCGGCGGGTGTCCCATGACCACGCCTGGCCGCCGAAAAGCGATATCCAATTGTTCGGCGGGGCGCCGTCGTCTCTTGCATTCGCCCAGACATACCAATCCGACTTCGGATCGTCGCGCGACCGGCGGCTTTCCTTGAACCACGGGTGCTGATCGGACGTATGCGAATAAACCTGATCGATAATGATTTTCAACGAACGCTGATGCGCTTTCTCCAGGAGCCCGTCGAAATCGCCGAGCGCGCCGAAAATCGGATCGACGTCGCGATAGTCCGATACGTCATATCCGAAATCGCGCATCGGCGATCTGAAAAAGGGCGACAGCCAGACGCCGTCGACGCCGAGCGCGGCAAAGTAATCAAGCTTGGAGGCGACGCCCGAAAGGTCTCCGACCCCGTCGTCATTCGCGTCGCAAAAGCTTCGCGGATAAACCTGATAAATCACGCCGCCTCGCCACCAATCCGCCATGCCGAAGTCCCTTGTGTCTTTCTTCCCGATGGGGACTCCATTACAACAGATTGATTTAGCTTGCGCAATCGCTTGCCATAAAAGATACTCGCACCCTCTGGACGGCGTTCAGCCGGCAAGAATGCCAGATGCGAAAGGATCATCCATGAACGCCGCCATGGTCCGGATCAGCCTGTTTTCCGCCTATTTTCTCTTCGCGATCCTGCTCAACAGCGTCGGCACGGTGATCCTTCAGTCCATCGCGAGTTTCGGCGCGACGAAGGCGCAGGCGAGCATTCTCGAAGCATTCAAGGACCTGCCGATCGCGGCGGTTTCATTCTTGATCGCGTCCTTCCTGCCGCGGATCGGCTACGGCCGCGCGATGATGATCGGATTCGCGCTCGTCGGGCTCGCCTGCCTTGCAATGCCGCTGGCGCCCTCCTTCCTCGCCGCCAAATTTCTTTTCTTTACGGTCGGCGCAAGCTTCGCGCTCGTGAAGGTTTCCGTCTATTCGACGATAGGGCTGTTGACGGACGACAGCTCAAGCCACGCAAGTCTTTTGAATTTCATAGAGGGTTTCTTCATGGTCGGAGTCCTCGCCGGCTATTGGCTGTTCGCAGCCTTCATCGATCCGGCCGACACCGCCTCAACAGGCTGGACTCGTGTTTATTGGCTTCTCGCCGCTCTTGCCGCCGCCAATGTCGTATTGCTGGCGACGGCGAAATTTCCGTCCCCGCCGGCGCCGGCCGCCGGTGCGGCGCTCGGCCGGGAATTCAGGGAAATGCTCGGGCTTCTCTGGCGGCCAGCCGTCGTCGTTTTTGTCATTTCCGCATTTCTTTATGTTTTGATCGAGCAAGGCATCGGCACCTGGCTTCCGACATTCAACAACGAGGTCCTGCATCTCCCGCAGGCGATGAGCGTGCAGGCGACGAGCATATTTGCAGCGGCGCTGGCCGCCGGACGCCTCGGCGCGGGCGTGCTGCTGCGCCGGATCAACTGGTATTCCCTTCTCAATATCTGCGTCATTTGCATGGGAGCGCTGATGGTCCTCACCCTGCCGGCGACCAGGGGCATTGAAGCGCAGCATGACATTTCCTGGGCGAGCGCGCCGCCCGCGGCGTTCATCCTGCCGATGATCGGCCTGTTTCTTGCGCCGATCTACCCGGCGATCAATTCGGTGATTCTCAGTTCGCTGCCCCGTGAGCGGCATGCTGCGATGGCTGGTCTTATCGTGGTCTTCTCGGCCCTCGGCGGCACCACGGGTTCATTCATCACCGGCCAGACTTTCGCCCATTTTGGCGGCGAGACCGCATTCTTGATGTCTCTTGCGCCAATGGCCGCACTGCTCGCCGCATTGTGGTTTCTGCGGCGGCTCGCCGAGCAGCGCCGCGCGCCGGCCGCGCAGCCGACATGAGGCGGCGCCATGTCGCTGCGGCGCTCATGGCGGTCGGCGTCATGGCGCAGGCTTGCGCGCATCAGCTCGAAAAGCCGGAGCTGCGTTTTTCGATCGACGACGGCGCTGTGCGCAATGAATTCCTGCGAAGCGGACCCGTCGCTGCGCATGTCGTCCTGAAATCCGGCGCCGCGCCGCGGCTCGTTGTTGCATTTCCCGCCGGCAATAGCGGCGCCGGGATCTGGTTCCGGCAAAGCGAAGCGACGGCGATATGGTCGCCTGCACGCGACATGCGTCCCGTCAAGCGAACCCTTAACGACGGAGCGGAACAGCGCGGCGTTTCGTTCACGGTGAAGATAGAGGCCCGATCTCTGGAAATTCAAAAGGCCATCCTCGGCAGCATCCGCGTGCTGCGCGATTATCAGCATCTCGGCGCGATTGCGCCGGCTGTCGAAACGCCGTCGAATGTTGAATCGACGCAGGTCACATGGGAAAGGCGCCGGCTCGACGGCGCCGCAGGCTATTTTCTTTCTGTCGAAGCGGTGAACGGGCGCGTCACAGGGCCGTCAGCTGGCGGATTGCTCTCTATAGAGACGAATGGCGAGAAGGGACTTGAATTGCGAGTCACCGCTTTCAGCGGCGACGCGCCGCTGACGGGCGTACCCGAGCCGGAACTGCTGTCAGGTGCGGCGGCGAATGATTCCGGCTTGCGCCGGGTCCTCGCCTTTCTTTCTTATGAGGAGAAATTCCTCGCCGGTTCTTGGCAATATGACACCTATTTCGGCCGCGACACCCTGATGACGCTTGCGCTCCTCGACGACGCGCTGCAGCCGCACGCGGTCGAAGCGGGACTGGCGTCGGTCCTCGAGCGGCTGTCGGAGACAGGCGAGGTCGCGCACGAAGAGGACATCGCTGAGTTTGCGCTGCTGCGGCGCGCCGAGCGCGGCGAAGCGGCAAGCATCGCGCCGATCCTCGATTACAAGATGATCGACGATCAATTCCTCCTCGCGCCGGGCCGTGCGCGCTACTTGCTCTATCGGCCGGACGCCGTAAGCCGTGTTCGGCCCTTTCTGGCGCGGCGGCGGGCGGATGGGGCGAATTACCGCGTTCTTCTGGAGCGCAATCTGCGATTTGTAATTGATGCGGCTCGCCCTCTTGGCGACGCGCCGATCTGGTCGAATCTCATTCGAGTTCGTTCTGATGAGCCGCCTGTCGGAAACTGGCGGGACAGCAATTCCGGCCTTGGGGGCGGCGTCTATCCCTATGACGTCAATGTGGCGCTTGTCCCCGCCGCACTCAATGCCGCGGAGCGCCTCTACAAGAGCGGAGTGCTGGGCGACGACGAAACGGCGAAGTCATTGTCCGGCGAGGCTCGGCGGCTCCAGAATAAGTGGGCGGCCGCGGCCGCGATGTTCAGGGTTGTGGTCGATCCGTCTACGTCTCCAATAACACTGCACGGCCCCTCGCACCCGGATGGATTGGTTTCGCCGTCCGTCCCTCCGCCGGGCGGCGCACGGGTCGTCTTTTCAGCGCTTGCGCTCGACAGGTTCGGCGCGCCGGTCCCCGTCATGCACTCTGATGTCGGTTTTGATCTGTTCTTTGGGTCGCCGCCGCCCCGGCGGCTCGAGGAAGCGGCTCGGCTTGTTTCGCAGAGCTATCCGAGGGGATTGATGACGCCGGCCGGGATGCTCGTTGCAAACGCCGTCTATGCGCCGGAAGAAGTTTCAGCGGGCTTCGGCCGCGATCGATATCATGGCGCGGTCGTCTGGTCATGGCAGCAGGCGCTGATGGCGGCCGGGATTGTCCGCCAACTCACCCGGACGGATTTACCCGTTTCGACGCGTCACCGCCTTGAAGCGGCGCGCTGTGCGCTCTCGGCGGCGATTGAACGCAGCAAGCAGCATCGCGCGTCCGAACTTTGGACGTGGACGATCAGGAATGGAGCGATAGAGAGCGCGCCGTTCGGTGAGAGCGAAAAGGATGAAACGGAGTCGAATGCGGCGCAATTGTGGAGCACCGTCTTTCTCCAGACAAAGCTCCGCTCGCCGCCGATAGACGGCCGCGAAAGCTGTCCTACGTCTGCGGAATAGATTATTCCTCG
This sequence comes from uncultured Alphaproteobacteria bacterium, assembly GCA_938003575.1. Lineage (GTDB taxonomy): Bacteria > Pseudomonadota > Alphaproteobacteria > Caulobacterales > Parvularculaceae > Amphiplicatus. The sequence goes on along the minus strand of CALKYG010000227.1, from coordinate 2,736 downwards.
TCGCACGGCGACACTTGTCTCTGATAAACTGGCTGAGCTTCATCGCGGCGCGCCGCGTGAGAACGGCAGCGTTCTCAACCCTGAACTTCCACCCGCCGGATATGTCTCTTTTCGAAAATCCTGCGACGAGGAGCCCAACCTCGTAAACCAGCCGCTAATCTCCGGAACCGAGTAATATCAGACTGAAAACGCGACGTCGCCTTCAACAATCTCGCGCCGTATCACCGGAGCCTCGCCCGGGGCCCAGCGCGCCACGCGATGCAGGACGCGATAGCGAAGAGGGCCGCCGTCTTCCCGCTCGCTGCGCTCCAGCGGCCGAGGAATGCACACGAACTCGGTCTCCAGTTCGCGAGATGAAGCGCGGACCGTCGCATAGCCGTGTCCGGCAAAGTCGACGAACTCGAGATGCGGTGCGACATCCGGATTGCTCGCCGCGCGCGCCTGCGCCGGATCGTCGGTCTCGTGAAGCGCGAGAGCCGCGCGCACGCCGTGAAGGAGCGTCGTGTTGAGCGCGCATTGCATGGAACCGTCGGGCCGATCATGCACATAGAACGGCCGCAATTCGCTATCGCGCGGGAATGTCAGCTCCTGGACCTCAGCAAGGCCTTGCTGCGAAATTGAACCGGTGACGAACTCAACGCCAACGGGCTCGAACGGGCGCGGCGGCAATGTCTCGCTTGGATAACCCGCCCAGAAAGAATGCTTGTCGCCGGCGACAATGGCGAGGCCGGTAATGCCCTCGTCGCGCACCATGCCGAATATTTCCGCATGTTCAACTACATAGGAACGGTTGAGGACGCCGTAGTCGTCGCTTGGCCACATCGCCGCGAATTCGGCCGGCAGATTTTGCGGATCGGTGCGCCATGTGAGCGTGCCAAACGAGTGGCCCCATATTTTCCAGGGCGCTTTTGCGGCGCGCAGGCGTTCCTTGAACCAGGCCATTTGCTCGATGCCGAGATAGGCCTGCGGCGGCTCATCGAATTGTGGGTTGGCGATCTCGGTTTCGCCAATGCGAAGCGCCGCCGGCGGGGACCCGTTATCATAGTCGCGGCCTGCCTCGAGAATGTCGTTGGCGATCTCGGGAATGAAGCCAAAATCCAAAGAGGGGAGTTTTGACCCGTCGATCGGCGCCGACTGGAATGACCGGTTGTCGGTCAGGATCATGTCGATGTTCTTGCCGAACCGGAAGGCGCGCTCGATGCGCAAGGCGTTGATGGCGGTGACGTTATTGGGCTCGCCGCTCACTCCGCGCGCGTCCAGCGCCGAAAGCGGCGCATTCTCGACCTTCGGCGCCTCGAACGCATCGCCGCCCCCGGGCTTGCGCACCCGGGCGGGCTGATACTCATACCAGGCCTGACTGGCGGCGACTTTCACTTTCTGCGCCGGACGGGGCGGATCGTTGAAAAATCGCTGTTGGCTCTGAAAGCCGTTCCACGAAAATTCATGGTTGTCCCATACGGGTACGAACGGCCATCGCGCGCGCGCATCCTGCAAATCGGGATCGGTGAGGTACCCGCGATATGCGGCGCGATAATCATCGAGATCGACTGGAATATGGAAGTTGCGCAGCTTTTCGCCATGCGGAAAGCGAACGACGTCGCGCAGACGTCGGCCGCGCAAGACGCCGCCGGGCACGTCTTCAGGGTACCATACGAGTTCGTAGAAGAAGTCGCCCAAATGCAGAACGAAGCTCAGCTGTTCAGCGCGGGGCCGCCGCACGTCCTCGTAGATCATGCGCCGGTAGGCGTTGAGTGCGCCGTTGGTGACATCCTGGCAGCTGACGAACGCAAAGCGCACGGGGCGGTCGTCGCGATCGGCCGGCGCCGTGAGCGTGCGGCCGGCGCGACTCATGTTCCCGGCTTCATCGACGAAGCGGTACCAATATTCACGCGCTGGCCTGAGGCCCGCCGCCAGGAATCGGCAGGTCCAGTCGGTGGCGGCGCTTACTTCCACATCGCCGCGCGCCACAATGTGTTTGAAGGCTTCGTCGCTTGCGACCTCCGCCATCAGGCGGTGCGCGCTCGCTCCGGCATCCGGCGCACGGCGCGTCCACAGAATCACGCTGTCCGGCGCGGGATCGCCGGAGGCCACGCCCTGCGGATAGAGGTCGCGCCTCTCTGTGCGTGGATTGGCGGTGGCGAGCGCGCCGCCCGGACCAAACGCGAGCGCTGCGCCGAAGGCCGCAGCCTGCGCCAGCAGCGCCCTGCGCGTCGTTTGTTCGCTCATCGACATCACTCCGTATGATAAGGCGACGCCCGACGCCTCGCGCGCAAGGGTGGACGAGCGCCGTGAGACTTGACGCTGACGGATGCGTGAGCAATCGGATATCGATAGAACGCACCAAAAAGGAGATGGACCGACGAGACAGTGCTGGCGGCCGATCAGCATGAAAACGCGTGACGATCCTGGCCGCTGAGGGCAGGCCCGCGCCGGAAATTTTTTCCTATAAGCCGTGCGCGCCCTTATCCGTCGGGTCGCCGAGATCCCTGTTTCACCTGTTTGGCACAAAAATCGGCTGGGATGCGTGTCATCGGAGCTCCAATTTCCCAATCCAGATCAGGCGCCGCACAATCCGGAAAGTTCAGCCTAAGGACCGTCCGTGTTCGCTCGATCAGATCGGAAATCCGGATTTTCAATGGCGCTAAGCTGACAGGATGCATCAGGCGGAGCGAGATTCTCCGCTTGATCTGTCGACAGGAAGCGGCGCTGGCCTATAATGCTTCATGTCGGATTACC